>JANNVY010000416.1:0-3137 GCA_031408375.1 Pseudomonadota bacterium
TGGCACTATGCGGCGTCCAAGGCCGGCATGGTCGGCATGACCAAGTCGATCGCGCGGGGCTACGCGGCGGAGGCGATCCTGGCTTTCACCGTTTGCCCCGGCTTCGTCATGACCGGCATGGCCGAGAAGTACCTGGCCAGCCGCGGCGGCGACAAACTGCTGGCCGACATCCCGCTCGGCCGCGTCGCCAGTCCCGAAGAGGTCGCCAACGTCACCACCTACCTCGGGCTCGACGCCCCGGCCTCGATGACGGGCGCCGTTATCGACGTAAACGGGGCGAGTTTCGTGCGTTGATCCGCGCGCAGACAGGGGTTGTCAGGGGTGTAAATCTAGAAAACATAGCAATAACAATCAGATAAGTGTCAGCAAGGTTGCGGCCCTACTTCGCGGCTGCGCCGCTACGAAGGGCATCCTTCGTCGACTGAACCGCAACGCTAATCCTTCATAGCTCCGGAGGAGCGACGAAGGATGGTGCCGGCTGAGGGGCTCCAACCCCCGACCTTCGGTTTACAAAACCGCTGCTCTAGCAACTGAGCTAAGCCGGCGCGCCGCTTCGGGCAGGGCGCTTATGCCGTCGTCGCGCCCGGTTCGCAACGCCGAGCCTTGGCGCTTTGGACGGGCGCTTCTATATCGGACCGCTCCCCGTGACCCCGAAAGAGACCATGGCCCGCTTCCTGATCACCTCGGCCCTGCCGTACATCAACGGCATCAAGCACCTCGGCAACCTGGCCGGGTCGATGCTGCCGGCCGACGTGCACGCCCGCTTCCGCCGGGCCCAGGGCCATGAGGTGCTCTACATCTGCGCCACCGACGAGCACGGCACGCCGGCAGAGCTGGCCGCCGCCGAGGCCGGTCAGGACGTGCGCGCCTACTGCGACGAGCAGCACGTCATCCAGAAGACCGCCGGCGAGGCCTTCGGCCTGTCGATGGACTGGTTCGGGCGGTCCTCGAATTCGCCCAACCACCGCCTGACGCAGCACTTCTGCGAGGTGCTGGAGGCCAATGAGCTGATCGAGGAGCGGGTGGACCAGATGGTCTATTCGGTCGACGACAAGCGCTTTCTGCCTGACCGCTACGTCCAGGGCATCTGCCCCCACTGCGGCTTCGAACATGCACGCGGCGACCAGTGCGACAACTGCGGCCGGCTGCTGGATCCCACCGACCTGAAGGAACCCTATTCGGTCATCTCCGGATCCAAGAACATCGAGGTCCGCGACACCCGGCACCTGTATCTCCTGCAAGCCAAGATGCAGGACCCGATCCGCGCCTGGGTGAACGAGAAGAGCGCCAACTGGCCCAACCTGACCAAGGGCATCGCCAACAAATACCTCGACGAAGGGCTGATCGACCGCGGCATAACCCGCGACCTGGCCTGGGGCATCCCGGTCACCAAGGGCGGCGCGCCCCGTCCGGGCTTCGAGGACAAGGTCTTCTATGTCTGGTTCGACGCGCCGATCGAATACATCGGCGCCACGGTCGAATGGTCGGAAGCGACCGGCAATGACTGGAAGCGCTGGTGGCGGCTGGACGAGGGCGCGTCCGACGTCCGCTATGTCCAGGTCATGGGCAAGGACAACGTCGCCTTCCACACCGTCAGCTTCCCCGCCACCATCCTGGGCTCGGGCGAGCCGTGGAAGACGGTCGACGACCTCAAGGCCTTCAACTGGCTGAACTGGTACGGCGGCAAGTTCTCGACCTCGAGCAAGCGCGGCGTCTTCATGGACCAGGCGCTGGAGCTGCTGCCGCCCGATTACTGGCGCTGGTATCTGACGGCCTATGCGCCGGAAGGCTCGGACACTGCCTTCACCTGGGAACAGTTCCAGTCGGCCATCAACGTCGACCTGGCCAATGTGCTGGGCAACGGGCTGAACCGGATCGTCAAATATACCGAGAGCCGCTTCGAGGGCCGCATCCCCGAAGGCGGCGAACCGGGGCCGATGGAGGACAAGCTCTACGCCGAGCTGGGCGTGGCCCTGGCCGACGCAACGGCGCAGTTCGAGGCCATGGAGTACCGCAAGGCGGCCCAGGCGGTGCGCCGCGTCTGGGAGCTGGCCAACGGCTATATGCAGGAAGCCGCCCCCTGGACGGCCTTCAAGACCGATCCTGTCCGCGCCGGGGTGGTGGTGCGCACGACCCTGAACCTGATGGCCGTCATCGCGGCGATCAGCGCCCCGATTATCCCGTTCTCGGCAGCGAAGATCGCCGGGGCGCTGGGCCTGAGCGGTTCGCTGCCCTGGCCGCCCTCGGACGGCAAGGCGGCGCTGGACCAGCTGGCGCCCGGGGCGCCCATCAGCGTGCCGGACGTGCTCTTTGCCAAGATCGAGGACGAGCAGGTCGCCGCCTGGACCGAGCGGTTCGGCGGGACGGACGCGTAGGGCGCTACTTCTTCGCCGGGGGCTCAGCCGTCGGCAGTTCGACCGGCAGCTCCGCGGCGATTTCCTCAGGGATCGGGGGCAGGTCCTTCACATTCAGCATGTGCTTGGCCTTTTCCTTGGGCGAGATATCCAGGGCGTCGATCGGCATCATGGCGTTGTGCTCGGCGGTGTAGCCTTGGCGCACCACGATCGAGCGATAGCCGTCCCAGACCATGTGCAGCGCCACGTAGAAGACGATGACCAGGCCGACATATCCGATCCAGCGATAGCGGTTCAGCATCTTGGCGATGAAGGTGGCGGCGAGGCCCATCAGAGCGATGGACAGCACCAGGCCGAAGACCATGATCCAGGGGTGCTCGTGGGCGGCGCCGGCGACCGCCAGCACATTGTCGAGCGACATGGTTACGTCGGCAATCATGATCTGCAGCAGGGCGGCGCCGAAGCTCTTGCGCTTGATGCCCAGCGCTTCGGGGCTGGGGCCGCCGCCGTGGTGGGCCGATAGCGCGGCCTCCATCTCGGCGGTGCCCTCGGCCTGGTCGTGGGTCTTCTGCTCCTGCAGCTCGCGCCACATCTTCCAGCAGACCCAGAGCAGCAGGATGCCGCCCGCGAGCAGAAGGCCGACGATGGCCAACAGCTGGACGGTGATGTGGGCGAAGCCGAGGCGTAGCACCACGGCCGCGGCCAGGCCGATCTGGATGGCCTTGCGGCGCTGCGCGGGCGCCAGGGCGGCGGCGGCCAGGCCCACGGCCACGGCGTTGTCGC
>JANNVY010000417.1:0-4427 GCA_031408375.1 Pseudomonadota bacterium
TTCGCTCCGGTGCGTGGGACCCTCCTTCTGCTCCGAAGAAGGAGCCGCTGGCGGCCGAATAACGCTGTTCACTCGCTCCGGGGCAGGCCTATGGTGACGCCCGTCACCGGATCAGGGAGCACGCCCGTGAAACTGTTGAACGCCACCGCCCTCGCCGCCGTCCTCGCGCTCGTCGCCGTCGCGCCGGCTGTCGCCAGGCAGGCGCCGCTGGACAGCTACTGCGCCACGCTCAGCGCCCGCGACCACTTCAATTCCAACGGCCAGCGCCTGACCACGACCGCGGCCATCATCCGCCAGGACCGGGCGAACTATCACAAGTTCCGCCGCCGCGATCCGGGCGACCAGGGCGACAGCTTCTTCAGTCTGCAGGCCAACCGGGCGCGCCTTGAAGCCCTGATCGCCGACGGCTCCTCCGACCCGGGCGTGCTGCGCCGCATCGTCAACGGCGAGCCCCGGATCTGCGTCGATATCTGGGACAACTACGTGAACGTGACGGTCGACTAGGATGCGCCCCGCCGCCGGCCTCGGCCTGACCGTCCTCGTGATCGGGGCCATGGCCGGCGGGCTCACCTCCGCCGCGCCCGCGCGCAGCCCTGCCGACCTGGCGCGGGCCTATCCGAAGACGGTCGCGCGCGTCGAGGGCGGCAAGGTGGTGATGCGCGACGGTCGCGCCTTTCCCATCGACGACGGCCTGCGGGTCAAGACCTACGAACAGCGGCTGAACGCGCCGGATATCGAAGACATGTTCGCCGAGCAATATGTCCCAGGCCCTCCGGCCCGACCACCCTCGGGCGAGCCCGGTCGCGCCCGCAACGAGCCTTTCTTCAACGCCATGTACGGCGACTGCTACAGCAACGGGGTGCGCATGCGCCGGGTTGCATGGATGCCCGGGCGGCGGGGCGGGACGGTTCTGTTCACCACCATCAACGGCGCCGCAGACGCCCTGGAGGCCGTGATCCGCGACCTCGAGAAACTGCCGCCCTCGATGACGAAATACCTCGTGCCGGCCGCCGGGACCTACAACTGTCGCAAGATTGCCGGCACCAACCGCCGCTCGATGCACGCCTATGCCGCCGCCATCGACATCTCGACGGCCCACGCCGACTACTGGCTGTGGTCGGGCGGCGAAGGGGCGGCGTGGAAGAACCGGATTCCGATGGAGATCGTCATGATCTTCGAGCGCCACGGCTTCATCTGGGGCGGCAAGTGGCGCCACTTCGACACCATGCACTTCGAGTACCGGCCTGAGCTGCTGGCGCCGGTCAGGCGCTGACCGGCCGAAGCGCTAGACCAGCTCCACCGCCATGGCCGTGGCCTCGCCGCCGCCGATGCAGAGCGAGGCGACGCCCTTCGTGCCGCCGCGGGTCTGCAGCGCCGAGATCAAGGTGCAGAGCACGCGCGCGCCCGACGCCCCGATGGGGTGGCCGAGCGCGGTGGCGCCGCCGTTCACGTTCAGCTTGTCGTGCGGGATGTTCAGGTCGCGCATGGCGATCATCGGCACCACGGCGAAGGCTTCATTGACCTCGAACAGGTGGACGTCGTCGATGCGCCAGCCGGCCTTGTCGAGCGCCTTCTGGATCGCCGGCACCGGCGCGGTGGTGAACAGGCCCGGCTCGTGGGCGTGGGCGGCATGGCTCACCACCTTGGCGATGACGGTCAGGCCCAGCTTCTTGGCCGTCGACTCGCGCATCATCACCAGGGCGGCGGCGCCGTCGGAGATCGAGCTCGCGTTGGCCGCTGTGATCGTGCCGTCCTTGGCGAAGGCCGGACGCAGGGTCGGGATCTTGGCCGGGTCGGCCTTGCCGGGCTGCTCGTCCTGGCTGACCACGTCCTCGCCCTTGCGGGTCTTGACGGTGACCGGGGTGATTTCGCGTTCGAAGGCGCCCGAGGCGATGGCCGCCTTGGCGCGGGTCAGGCTCTCGATTGCGTAGGCGTCCTGCTCCTCGCGGGTGAACTGGTAGTTGCGCGCCGAGTCCTCGGCGAAGGCGCCCATCAGCTTGCCGGGCGTGTAAGCGTCCTCCAGCCCGTCCAGGTACATGCTGTCGGAAATGGTGTCGTGGCCGATGCGGGCGCCGCCGCGGTGCTTGCCCATCAGGTAGGGGGCGTTGGTCATCGACTCCATGCCGCCCGCGACGATGACGTCGGCGGTGCCGGCCAGCAGGGCGTCGTGGGCCATCATGGCCGCCTGCATACCCGAGCCGCACATCTTGTTGACCGTGGTGGCCTCGACCGACAGCGGCAGCCCGGCGCCGAGCGCTGCCTGACGGGCGGGCGCCTGGCCCAGGCCCGCGGGCAGGACGCAGCCCATGAAGATCTGCTGGACCTGGTCGCCCGACACGCCGGCCCGCTCGATCGCGGCTTTCACGGCGGCTGAGCCCAGCTCGGTGGACTTGGCGCCGGCCAGCGCGCCCTGGAATCCGCCCATGGGCGTGCGGGCGTAGGAGACGATGACGACGGGATCGGCGGAAGCGGCCATGGGAGGTGTCCGGACTGTCTGTGGGGTCAACGGGAAGGTCGGGCGTCTCTAGCGCCGGGAGATCATCTTGCGCAACTGGCGCGCGGCCGCCAGCGGCGTGCCGTCCGGCGCCAGCGCCAGCCCATCCTCCAGCGCCCAGCCGTCGGAAACGTCGTGGGAGGTGAACTCGAAATAGGCCCAGCCGTCAGGGGACGTGGCGGGCGTCAGCGTGTGAAACAGGTCGTACCGCAGGTCGACGCTGGTCGAGATGGTCTGGCCCAGCACCATGAAATAGTTCGGGAACACCGCGTCCAGCAGAAAGGCGAGACGCAGCTCGTCCAGCGGCTTGCCGTCCTTCAGCCTCAGCCAGACGCGGACACGCGGCTGCTCGTGGTTGCCGAATCCGAGGAAGTCCTCGGCGAAGCGGTACTCGACCCACTGGGTGAACCAGGGCGCGAAGCCGGGGTTCAGATCAACGCTTTCGATGGCGTCCAGAGGCCGGGCGGGCACGACCTCTTCAATCGGTCGCAGGCGGGGCCCCGGCCCGTCGGCGCCGAAGGTCAGTCCGGCGACGATGTTGGTGCGGCTGCCCTGCCCGGCCCGCACTTCGGCGAAGTGGGTGGAGCGGCCGCCGCGCAGGCTTTCGGCGACGAAGCGGACGTCGGAGTCAAAGCGTGCGCCGGAAAGATACTGCACCGTCAGGGTCCGCAGGGGGCTTTCGATCCCCAGCCCCTCGCGCGCGGCCCTGATGGCGAGCGCCGCCATGTGGCCGCCAAACGGGGCCCCGCGATCACGCGGCATGGACTGCGGCCCGTTGGACAGACTGTCCGGTACAGTGGCGATCAGGCCGCCCGTTCCGTCAGGGCTGAATTGCAGGGCCTGATCCAGGTCCATTGCGGAAGCCTCTGGACGGATACGGGTTTCTGCTGCGGTTTCGCTCATGCGACCTCCGTTGCGATTGACAACTTAGTCATTCCGTGTCGAAAAGCAACGGACTTGCAATTGCACTGACCTAGGGTCACCTTTCCCACATGGGACGCACCGCTGACTACTCACGACAGAGCTGTTCGATCGCCGCGGCCCTCGAGGTCATCGGCGATCCCTGGACGCTGCTTGTCATTCGCGACGCCTTCTCGGGCGTGCGCCGGTTCGAGCAATGGCAGGACCACCTGGGCGTGGCCCGCAACGTGCTGGCCGCCCGCCTGAAGACCCTGGTCGCCCACGGCATCCTTGAGCCCCAGGTCTATTCCGAACGCCCGCTGCGCCACGAATATGTGCTCACCGCCAAGGGCAAGGATCTCTACGCCGTCCTGGTCACCCTCCACGGCTGGGGCTCGAAATACATGTACGGGACCGAGGACGCCGCGGTCCTGATGATCCACAAGGGCTGCGGCCAGGAGCTGCGCGCCGGCCTCGCCTGCGACCATTGCGGCGAGAAGGTCGAGCGTCGCGACATCGACCTGGTCAAGCGCGCCGGGGCTACGGTCGGCGAGATCATGGCCAGGGAAGACGCGGCCTAAAGGCCTCCGCGGGCCTCCAAGGTTCAGCGACTTCAACTCACCAGCGCCGTCGTCCCCGCGATGAAGCCGCCGCCCAGCACCCGGTCGGCGGTTTCGGCGTCGTAGAGAACACACGCCTGCCCCGGCGACACGCCCTCCTCGGCCTCGTCGAACCGCACCACCGGAGCGCCGCCATCCAGGGCCAGCCGTCCGGGGACCGGCGGACGGGTCGAGCGCACGCGGATGCGCACCGCCAGGCCCTCGCGCGCCGCCTCGGTCAGGGTGTCCGCGTCACCCAGCCAGTTCACTTCATCCAGCGTCAGGGACTTGGTCAGCAGGGCCTCGCGCGGTCCGACCACGACGCGACGGAGTTCTGGCTCCAGCCGGACCACGAACAGGGGTTCGCCGACCGCGACATTCAAACCGCGGCGCTGGCCAACAGTGTAGCGGGTGATGCCCTGATGCTCGCCCAG
>JANNVY010000418.1:0-3746 GCA_031408375.1 Pseudomonadota bacterium
CCATCGGCGCCGAGAGCGACGCCTCCGGCGCCAACAGCACGGCGGTCGGCTCCAGCGCCGTCGCCTCCGACACGGGCGCTCTCGCCGCCGGTCTCAACGCGAACGCCAGCAATATCAACACGGTAGCGATGGGCGCCGACAGCTCGGCCTCCGGCGCCAGCAGCATTGCTGTCGGCTCCAGCGCCTCCGCGTCCAACACCGGCGGCATCGCCCAGGGCCTGAATGCGGACTCAAGCAATGTGAACGCCATGGCCGTGGGCACCGACAGCGCCGCCTCCGGCGCCGACAGCATGGCGATCGGCACCCGCGCTTCGGCCACCCAGGCCGGCGGCGTCGCCCAGGGCCTTGACGCCTCGTCGACGAACCTGAACGCCATCGCGGTGGGTACGGAGAGCGACGCCTCGGGCGAGAACAGCCAGGCCCAGGGTCTGCGCGCCAATGCCAGCAACCTCAACGCCGTGGCCGTCGGCACCGACAGCGCGGCCTCGGGTGAGAACAGCATGGCCATGGGCACCAACGCCGCCGCCATGCAGACCGGCGGCATCGCCGGCGGTCTCGACTCGGTCTCGAACGCCGTCAACGCCATCGCCATTGGCACCAGCTCCGAAGCCGTGGGCCTCGACAGCGTCGCCTTCGGCGCCGACGCCTATGCCTCCGGACGTGAGTCGATCGCCAGCGGCGCTTCCAGCTCGGCTACCGCGACCTTCGCATCGGCCTATGGCAACGACAGCGCCGCTTCCGCCGTGCGTTCCTCGGCAATCGGCTACTCGAGCGTGGCCTCCGCCACCGACGCCTCCGCCTTCGGCTCCCAGTCTGTCGCCTCAGGCGTCTGGTCGACGGCTTCGGGTTTCGCCTCACAGGCAACCGCCGGAAATGCTTCGGCCTTCGGGTCCCAGTCCATCGCCTCGGGCTCGAGCTCGACGGCAGCAGGCTTCTCGTCCTTCGCCAATGCGACCAACGCCTCGGCCTTCGGCTCCGCCTCGGTCGCGACCGGGGAGGCCTCCTCGGCCATCGGCTTTGATTCCACCGCCAGCGCCTTCGCGTCATCGGCTGTCGGCGCCGGATCTCTGGCGTCAGCCACCAATGCATCAGCCTTTGGATCCCAGTCCGCCGCCATCGGCGTCGGATCGGTTGCCGCGGGCTATGACTCGCTCGCCAGCGGCCTGAACAGCGCCGCCTACGGCGCCAACGCCCAGGCCACCGCCTACCAGTCGGTCGCGGTCGGCGACGGCGCGCAGGCCACCCAGACCGGCGCCCTGGCGATCGGGGCAAACGCCGTGGCCAGCGGGGTCAACTCCATCGCCATCGGCGCCGGAGCCCAGGCCACCGGCTCGGTCGCAGTCGGCGCGGGCGCGCTGGCCTCCAACGGCGCCACCGCCATCGGTGACTACTCCACCGCCACCGGCGTCGACGCCGTGGCGCTCGGCTCGCGCGCAACGGCCACCTTCGCCAACTCCGTCGCCATCGGCAGCGACTCCGTGGCCAGCGAGCCCTACACGGTCTCGTTCGGCTCGCCGGGCGCCGAGCGGCGGCTGATGAACGTCGCGGACGGCATCTACGGGACCGACGCGGTCAACCTCGGTCAGCTGAACCGGGCCGTCACCCAGCTGAATCGCGGTGTGGCCGCGACACTGGCGCAAATGTCGCCTATCCTGCCCCTGGATCGCGGGGAGACGAGTGTTGCTCTGGGCAGCGGCTACTATCAGGGCGAAAGCGCCTTCAGCCTCAGCGTCGCGCACCGCTTCGACTGGGACATGCCCGTCCTGGTCTCGGGCGGCATCGGTTCGGCCGGGGACGACGAGTCCATCACCGGCCGGGCTTCCGTGGCGATCAAGTTCTGACGTGAGAGACGAACGGCGCCCCCTCGTCGCCGTCGTCGCCCTCGCGGCTCTGCTTCTGTCCGGAGGCATTGCGGAGGCGCAGGCTCGCCGGCCGGCCCAGCGTCCCGCGCCCGCAGCCCGGGCGCCGGTACCGCCGGCGGTCGTGCCTGTGCCGCCGCCGGTCGCGGTGCTGGCCATGGTCCGCAGCACGCTGCTGGCCATCGACCAGGGAAACCGCACCGGCAACTACACGGTGCTGCGCGATCTCGCGGCGCCATCCTTCCATGACGCCAACACCGCCGCCCGCCTGGCGCAGATCTTCGCGCCGCTGACGGCGGGGGGGATCGACATGCTGGGGGTGGCGGTCGTCGACCCGATCTACACCCAGCCCGCCCGGATCGACCCGACCGGCAAGCTGCACGTGCGCGGCGTATTCCAGATTCCGCCGCGCGCGATCAGTTTCGAATTCCTGTTCGAAGCTGTCGGCGGCCAGTGGAAGCTGTTTGCGGTGGCGGTCCAGCCGATCTGACCGAACCGGGCCTCAAGCCTGGTCCGCGACAAGCTCGCAGAATTTCTTCAGGTCGATATTGCCGCCGGAGACGACGCAGACGATCGGGCCGTCGCCAGACCCAAGCTGAGGGTCGCCGCCAAGCGCGGCGGCAAGCGGCAGGGCGCCGGCGCCTTCGGAGATGACACGCGACTTCTCGGCCATCATCCGCATGGCCGCCCGGATCTGCTCAAGGGTCACGATGATGGAGCCGTCGATCAGGCCCTGCATGCGCTCCCACATGCGCGGGAAGACGCTGCGTCCGCCGGCGCCGTCGACGAAGCTCTGGGTCCAGCCCTCGAACTCGCGTGGTCCGCCTTCGATGAGCGAACGGGCCAAGGGCGCGGCCGTTTCGGGTTCGGCGGCAAGGATGCGCACCTTCGGGGCGAGCGGCCGGATCGCGCTGCCGATCGCTGTGATGAGGCCGCCCCCGCCCATGGAACCGATCACGGTAGCGACTTCGGGACAGTCCTCAAGGATCTCGAGCCCCATGGTGGCGTTGCCGGCGATGAAGTCGTGGTCGTCGAAGGGATGTATGAACGTCCCGTCCATGCCGGGGAAGGCGCGCGCCTCCATGGCCTCCCAGCACTGGTTGAAAGGGGTGGGGACCAGGGTGGCGCCCAGGGCACGCATGCGGTCAATCTTGGCCTGGGGCGCGGTGTCGATGACCACCACCGTGCAGGGGACGCCCGCCTTGCGCGCGGCGAAGGCCACGCCCTGGCCCGCATTGCCGGCGCTGATGGTCCAGACGCCGCGGGCGCGCTCCGCGTCGCTGAGCAGGGCGACCGCATTGGCGGCGCCGCGCAGCTTGTAGGCGTTGATGGGCTGCAGGTTCTCCAGCTTCAGCCGGATGTCCGGATAGTCCGCGCCCAGCTCCAGCTTCACCAGCGGCGTGCGCACGGCGGTCGTGGCGCTGCGGGCCCGCGCCGCCTCGATGTCGGCGAGGGTGACCGGGCGGACCGGATCGATGCCTTCCTTGGACACGCAATTCTCCTCCCCCGGGGCGCCAGCGGACGCTAGGTTCCAGACAAGACGCGCCAGCGCAATGGCGCAGGAGGCTGGACATGCGTTTCATCGACCGGGACGAGGTGGCCAGGCGCCTGACCTATGAGGCCTGCATCCCGATTGTGCGTGAGGCGATGATCGCCCTGTCGAAAGGCGAGACCATCCAGTTGCTGCGTTCGATCATCACCCTCTCGCCCGGGCGGCTCTGCGGGACCATGACCGGGGCCATGGGGCCCGAAGGCGCCTTCGGCTCGAAGCTGATCAGCGTCTTCTCCGAGAACTTCGCCAAGGGGGTGCAGTCGCACCAGGGGATCGTGGTGCTGTTCGATCCCGAGAGCGGGGCCCCGGTCTGCGTGCTGCATGCGGGCGAGATC
>JANNVY010000419.1:0-1991 GCA_031408375.1 Pseudomonadota bacterium
CCAGCCCGCCGCCGCCCCCCAGCATGGCCGGGGGCTTGAGGTAGTTCGCCTGCAGCGGGAACTCGATGGGGAACATCGCCCGCGAGGGGGTCTTGATGTAGTTGGCGGCGAAGCGGTCGACCTTGTCGGCGGGGACGAAGAAGTCGGTGTCCACCATGCCGAGGGGGCCGAAGATGTGGTCCTTCAAGTAGACGTCGAAGGGCTTGCCGCTGATGCGCTGGACCAGCGCGCCGCAGACGTCGGTCGTGATGGAGTACATCCAGCGCTCGCCGGGCTGGAACCGCAGCGGCACGTCGGCCAGTCGCTCCACCAGACCATCGAGGTCCAAGGTCAGGTCGCTACCGATCTTCTTGTCGATGTAGATCTGGTCGACCGGACTTTCGGGCGGCACCCCCAGCTCTGCCAGGCCTGCGCCGTAGGTCAGGCCCGAGGTGTGTGAGAGCAGGTCGCGGAAGCTGATCGGGCGCTGGGCGGGGGTCGTGGAGAAGGCGTCGCCGTGGCTGCCGGTCCAGACCTGATGGCCCGCCTTCCACTCGGGCAGGAAACGGGCGACCGGCTCGTCCAGCTGGAACTTGCCCTGTTCGAACAGCTGCATGAGCGCCACCGAGGTGATCGGCTTGGTCATCGAGTAGATGCGGAAGATGGTGTCTTCCTTCAGCGGGGCGCCGGTCTCGACATTGGCCAGCCCGGCCAGTCGCCGGTAGGCCAGCCGCCCGCGCCGCAGCACCGCCACGTCATAGTTGGGCAACTTGCCGTCCTCGATGAAACGGTCGAGGTGGACGCCGACCTGGTCGAGCTGGGCGGCGTTCATGCCGGTCGTCTGGATGTCGATCTTCACCGCGCGCCTCGGTCCTGTTCACAGGCCCAATGCATATCTCCTGATTGCCGGCGCGGCGAGCCGCTTCAGTGGCTCATGCTGGCGGGCGGGCGCGACTGGAAGGTCCCGAAGCGGCTGCGGATCTCGACCGGGCCGCGGCGGGCGACGCGGGGCGCCATGGCCCGGATGTCGTTGAACACCTTGCGGGTCGCCTTGCCGTTGCGGGTGGTGACGCAGATGGTGCGCTCGCCCTCGCGGCCCCAGCTGGAGGTGTTGGCGTTCACCGCCGGTGCGCGGCGCTTCAGATAGGCGTCGACCTTGGCGAAGGTCTGGCTGTCGATGCCCATGGCGTAGCTGCCGAAGACGACGGTGACGTCGCAGTTCTCGTCGCCGGGCGCGATCGTGGGACGGCCGCCCTCGGGCTGGGCGGCGGTGGCCGGAACCGTGGCGCAGGCGGCGGCCAGGGCCGCGACGGAGAGCAGGACAGCGAGGCGCATCGACGTCATCCCTTCATGTACCCGGGCAACCAGCCTTCATGGGCATGGCGGAGTTGTGACAGGGGCAAGCTGAACAGTTCCCGACTGGCGAATTCATCCCCGCCGGCGGTTCCTGCGAGACTGGCGTGGACACCCGCGTCCCTCGCCAGGGCCAAAAGTGCGTCGGGGTCCGAGGTTCCCAGCAGATACCGCCCCTGATCCTCGCCGAAGAGGTAGGGGTGGGCGTTGTCGGGGCTGGAGGCCTTGAGCGTCACGCCCATGTTCGAAGCCAGCGCCACTTCGGCGGCCGCGACCACCAGCCCGCCGTCCGACAAGTCATGGACGGTGGTGACGGCGCCGTCGTGGATCAGGCCGCGCACGAAGTCGCCATGCTTGCGCTCGGCGGCCAGGTCGACCGGCGGCGGCGCGCCGTCCTCCGAGCCGAACAGCTCGCGCATGTAGAGGCTGGCGCCGAGTTCGCCCTTGGTGTCGCCGATCAGGATCAGGGTGTCGCCGGCCTTCAGCTTCCCGAACCCGGCGCGCGCGCCGTAGTCCTTCAGCAGGCCCACGGCGCCCACGGAGGGCGTAGGCGGCCTGGCCTGGCCGTTGGACTGGTTCAAGAGGCTGACGTTGCCGCTCACGACCGGGAAATCGAGCGCGCGGCAGGCCTCGGCCATGCCGTCGATGGCGCGCACGAT
>JANNVY010000420.1:0-2865 GCA_031408375.1 Pseudomonadota bacterium
GGTGGTGAACAGGTCCTCTGGCAGGCCGTCGGCCCAGCTCTCGAAGATCTTCAAGGCCTGGGCCCCGGCGGCGGCCTGCATGGCCAGGTAGTCGATGGTGGATTCGACCAGCACCTCGATCAAGCCCTCCACCAGAGCGGGCTGCTCATAGGCGTGGCGCCGCGCGGTCTGGCGGTCCTTCAGTCCCTCGCCATCCATCATGTAGGTGGCCACGGTCCAGGGGGCGCCTGCGAACCCGATCAGCGCCCGATCGGGTTCGAGCTCGTTGCGCACCTTCGACAGGGTGTCGCCGACCTGGCTGAGCGCGGCTCCCGCCTTGCCGGCCAGCAAGCCCATGGATCCAAGCGACGGCAGTTCGCCAAGCCTCGGCCCCTCGCCGGTCTCGAAGCGAACCTCCTGGCCAAGCGCCCTGGGGATCAGCAGGATATCGGCGAAGACGATGGCCGCGTCGAAGGGGTAACGCCGCATCGGCTGCAGCGTCGCCTCGGCGGCCTTGTCCGGGTTCAGGCAGAAGCTGACGAAATCCGGTTCGGTGGCGCGAAGGGCCCGGTACTCCGGCAGATGACGCCCGGCCTGACGCATGAACCAGACCGGCGGACGGTCGGTGGTTTCACCGGCAAGGGCGCGGAGGAGAAGGGGCGTGGGGCGGGTCATGGAAAGCTCTGTTGGGAGACCGGTCTTACGGTTCTCCCCCCACCCCCTTCAATCCTTAAAGTCTTTAAGATGAGAGATTGAGGAGGAAGATAGGGCCGGGCGCCACGGGGACAACCAGGACGGCGCCCAGGCGATCCGGGGCCGTCGGGCCTGTTCTTCCAGCGCCTGTCCCTATGGATGGGCGGATCTGTGGATTGCGGGGGTGGTTAACACTTTCTTAAGCAGGGTTGAGACTTCCTTAACGGCCGCCGCAGGGGAGACCGCAGGGATGAGTCCGTGGACGGTCCGATTCATCCACGGATGATCACGGCCCCAAATTCCAGGGCCGCGGAGCCGGGGGACAAAAGGCGCGTTTTGAGGTCAGTTCTCCCCGTGCGCGGGGCGCATCGCCGCGCTATCAATTCCATTCGACTTTCCTCCCCAGGTCCGGGCCGGGCCGGCACACAGTTTTCCCCAGGCGCAAACGGACAGATGTCGAGCCACAGCCCGCGCCCAGCGACCTATTTCCATGTGCACCTGGTCTCGGACTCCACCGGCGAGACCCTGAACGCCATGGCCAAGGCCGTGGCCGCCCGCTTCGAGGGCGTCATCCCGATCGAGCACATCTACGCCCTGGTCCGCTCCAACAAGCAGCTGGAGCGGGTGCTGGAGGAGATCGCCTCGTCGCCGGGCGTGGTGCTGCACACAATCGTCGACAAGGATCTGCGCGAAGAGCTGGAGAGCGGCTGCCGCAAGCTGGGCATGCCACACATGGCCGCGCTCGACCCGTTGGTCGCGGCCCTGTCGCGCTATCTCGGCGCGGCGCTGAATACGCGGGTGGGGGCCCAGCACGCGCTGGACACCGACTATTTCAACCGCATGGAAGCGCTGAACTTCGCCATCACCCACGACGACAACCAGAACGCCGAAGGGCTGGAAGGCGCCGACGTCGTGCTGGTAGGCGTCAGCCGGACGTCGAAGACGCCCACCTGCATCTACCTGGCGCACCGTGGAATCCGGGCCGGCAACATCGCGCTGGCGCCGGGGGTTCAGCCGCCGGAATTGCTCTTCAAGCTGCAGCGGCCGCTTGTCGTCGGCCTGACCATCGCGCCGGACAAGCTGATCGGCATCCGCCGCAACCGCCTGCACAACCTCAAGGAGGAGCGCGAGAGTGACTACGTCGAGACCGAAGCCGTGCGCGACGAGATCGTGAAGGCCCGGCGCATGTTCGAACGCCACGAATGGCCCACCATCGACGTCACCCGCCGCTCGGTCGAGGAGACAGCCGCCCAGGTGCTGAACCTGCTGAACGAGCGGCGCACCGGCCGGCTGGGAGCACAGGCGTGAGCGGCGAACCGAAGATCCGCCTGATCCTGGCGTCGAAAAGCACGGCGCGGCAGGCGCTGCTCCGGGGCGCCGGCGTGGCGTTCGAGGCCATGGGTGCGGCGCTGGACGAGGACGATGTGAAGGACGATCTCGCTGCCCACGGTCTGGACCCCAAGGCCATGGCCCTGGCTCTGGCCCAGGCCAAGGCGGTGGAGACATCGAAGGTGGTCGAAGGCCTGGTCATCGGCGGCGACCAGACGCTCGATCTCGACGGCGAACTGGTGGGCAAGGCCACGGACCTCGGGGCGGCGCGCGAGCGGTTGAAGGCCCTGCGCGGGCGCAAGCACCAGCTGCACTCAGCCACGGCGGCCGCGCAGGGAGGCGAACTGTTGTGGACCGACGTGCGCACCGCCTCGCTCACCATGCGGCGGTTCAGCGACGCCTTCCTTGACGGGTACCTGACCCGCAACGCCGAGGCGGCGCTTGCCTCGGTGGGTTGCTATCAACTGGAGGGAGAAGGGGTGCAGCTGTTCGACCGCATCGACGGCGACTATTTCACCATTCTGGGATTGCCCCTGCCGCCACTGCTGGAGTTCCTGCGCGGCCGCGGCGTGGTGGAGACGTAAGGACCGATGGCTGGACCCTCTCCTGTCGGACATTCAGCCGCCGCTGTGATCGCCGGCATCGCCGGCCATCCGGTGACCGGCTCGCTGAGCCCCCTGCTCCATTCCGCCTGGATCGCAGCCCTGGGCCTCGACGCCGCCTATGTGCCCTTCCGGGTTCAGCCGGACGGTTTCGAGCGTTTCGCCCGCGGCCTGCGCGGCGGGGCGATCCGGGGGATCAATGTCACCGCGCCTTTCAAGGAAGCAGCGCTGGCCATCGCTGACGAGACCGACGACAAGGCCC
>JANNVY010000421.1:0-3031 GCA_031408375.1 Pseudomonadota bacterium
GGATCGGGATCACGTGCCTGCGCCCGATCCGGGGCTTTGATGGTGACAGGGTGGCGGTGTTCGGCCTTGGCCGCACCGGGCTCACCGCCGCGCGCGCGCTCAAGGCCGGGGGCGCGATCCCGGTGCTGTGGGACGAGAACGACAAGGCGCAGGTGACCGCCGCCGCCGAAGGTTTCGAGGTCGAGGACCTCGAAACCGCCGACTGGTCGACCTTCGCCGCCTTCCTGCTCTCGCCTGGCGTGCCGCTGACCCATCCCAAGCCCCACTGGACGGTCGAGAAAGCCAAGGCCGCGGGCGTCGAGGTGCTGGGCGACATCGAGCTCTACGCCCGCACGGTGGCCCTGGCGCCTCTGACCCAGCGGCCCCGCACGGTCGCCATCACCGGAACCAACGGCAAATCCACCACCACTGCATTGATCGGCTGGGTGCTGAAGGAAGCCGGGCGCGACGCGCGCATTGGCGGCAACATCGGCGTCGGCGTCCTGGACCTGCCCGACATGCACCAGGGCGCGGTCTATGTGATCGAGACCTCTTCCTACCAGCTGGACCTGACCCGCACCTTCCGCCCCGACGTGGCGGTGCTGATGAATCTGTCGCCCGACCACTTGGACCGGCACGGCGGCATGGAGGGCTATGTCGCGGCCAAGCGGCGGATCTTCGCCAACCAGGGCCCGGGCGACACCGCCGTGGTCGGGGTCGACGACGCCTACGGCCAGCAGATCTGCACGGAGCTGATGTCGGCTGGGAAGGCGGCAGTGCGGCCGATCTCGTCGGGCCGGGCCATCGGTCGGGGCGTCTATGCCCTGGGCGGAGTGCTCTACGATTCCACCGGCGACCGCACCGTCGAAGTCGCCGACCTGACCCGGGCGCGGTCCTTACCCGGCAAGCACAACTGGCAGAACGCGGCAGCGGCCTATGTCGTGGCCCGGGCCCTGGGCGTGTCGTCTGACGATGCGGTTGAAGGGCTGATGACCTTCCCGGGGCTGGCGCACCGGATGGAGGAGGTCGGGCGCGTCGGCAAGGTGCGCTTCGTCAACGATTCCAAGGCCACCAACGCCGACGCCGCGCGCCAGGCGCTGCAGTCCTATCCCAAGGTCTACTGGATCGCCGGCGGCCGGGCCAAGGACGGCGGCATCGAGGAGCTGCAGGACCTCTTCGGCCACGTCGCCAAGGCCTATCTGGTGGGCGAGGCGGCTGACGCCTTCGCCGGCGCCATCGGATCCAGCGCGCCCTGGACCATCAGCGGCGACATCGCCCGCGCCGTGGCCGACGCCCACGCCGACGCGGCGGCGACCGGAGAGGACGCCATCGTCCTCCTGTCCCCGGCTTCCGCCTCCTTCGACCAGTTTTCGGACTTCGAGGCGCGGGGGGAAGCCTTCCGCGCCGCCGTCGTTTTGTTAACCACGCCTAAGAAGTCCCGGACCCAGGGTGACGCGGCATGACCGCCACGACTTCCTATTCCCAGCCCTTCGCCCGCACCGACCGCACCGCGGCCGGCCTATGGTGGTGGACAGTCGATCACTGGCTGCTGGGCGGCATCGCGGCGCTGATGTTCCTGGGTGTGGCGCTCGCCTTCGCCGCCAGCCCGGCCGCTGCCCAGCGCATCGGCATCGAAGACGAGCTTCACTTCGCCATCCGCCAGTCCTTCTTCTCGGTTACCGGCGCCGGCATCATGCTGTCGGCCTCGATGATGTCGCCGCGGGGCGTGCGGCGGGTGGCCTTCATCGTTTTCATTGCATCCATCGCCATCATGGCGCTGCTCCCCTTCATCGGCCACACAGCCAAGGGAGCGCAGCGCTGGCTGGACCTTGGCGGGTTCGGGCTGCAGCCCTCCGAGTTCGTCAAGCCGGCCCTCGTGATCCTGGCCTCCTGGATGTTCGCCGAGGGCCAGAAAGGCGAAGGAGTTCCCGGGGTCTCGATCGCGTTCGCACTCTACGCAATCACAGTGGGCCTGTTGATGATCCAGCCCGATGTGGGTCAGACGGTCCTCGTCACCATCGCCTTTGGCGCCTGCTTCTTCATGGCTGGCGTGCCCCTGAGGTGGATCCTTGGACTGGGCGTGGTCGCCGCCGCCGGCCTGACGTCGACCTACTTTCTCTTCGACCATGTCGCCCAGCGGGTGCAGAAATTCCTGGGCGCCGAGGCGGCGGACACCACCCAGATCGACCGGGCGTCGGACGCCATCGCGGCGGGCGGCCTGTTCGGCGCGGGTCCTGGCGAGGGCGTGATGAAGCGCCACGTTCCCGACCTGCACACCGACTTCATCTATTCGGTCGGGGCAGAGGAATACGGCCTGCTGTTCTCGTTCATGCTGATCGGCCTGTTCGGCTTCGTGGCGGTGCGGGGGCTCTACCGGGCCATGCGCCTGTCGGATCCGTTCGAGCAGGTCGCCGCGGCGGGGCTGTTCGTGCTGTTCGCCCAGCAGGCCTTCATCAATATCGCGGTGAACCTCAATCTGATCCCCACGAAGGGCATGACCCTGCCCTTCATAAGTTACGGCGGCTCATCGATGCTGGCCATGGGGCTGACGCTTGGCCTGGCGCTGGCGCTGACCCGCAAGCGGCCGGGCGCCTACACCCAGACTGAGGGCCTGTCGCGCGCCGGCTCGTTCGCGTAACTGAGCCTCATGACCAAGACCAATTCGAAGGTTGCCGTCGTCGCCGCGGGCGGCACTGGCGGACACATGTTCCCGGCCGAGGCGCTCGCCCGCGAACTGGGCGCGCGCGGTTGGACCGTGGTGCTGGCGACCGACAGTCGGGGCGACCAGTTCGCCCACGCCTTCCCCGCCGCCGAGCGCATCGCCTTGAACGCCGCCACCTTCAGAACCACGGACCCGATCGGCGCGGTCCGGGGCGGGCTGAAGATCATGCAGGGGGTCGGCCAGGCCCAGAAGGCGTTCAAGCGCCTGAACCCCGCAGTTGTGATCGGTTTTGGCGGCTATCCGTCCCTGCCGGCGCTGCTGGCCGCCAAGGTCCAGGGGCGGGCCACCATCATCCATGAGCAGAATTCGGTGCTGGGGCGGGTCAACCGC
>JANNVY010000422.1:0-1843 GCA_031408375.1 Pseudomonadota bacterium
AACTCGTCGTCGGACAGGGTGAAGCCCGTGCCCAGCGAAACCGGGTCCGCGCCGCCGATGGTGACCTCGCCGCCCGAGACGTTGTAGGCGCCGATGGCGATGGCGTCGCCGGAGGTGATCTGGCCGTCGATGGTGACGTCGGCCGCCGCGATATTGACGCCCGGCGGCAGGGAGTAGTCGAGGTAGACGACGCCCTGACCCGGTTTCGGGAAGGCCTCGACCCGGTTCTCGCCGCCGGAGATGACGCCGTCGGCGTCGAGGATGAAGAACTCGCCGGCGTAGATGGTGATGCTCTCGTCGGCCGCGACCGTGCCGCCTGAAATCTCGACCGAACCGTAGTCGGCGCTGATCTCGATCGTGCCGGCGTCAATGTTGCCCGCCAGGTCGATGGCCGACGAGGTCCCGTCGGTTCCGTCGGTGTAGATGGTGATGAAGCCGGTGCGGGTTCCGGGTCCGCCGACGTGCAGGTTCGAACCCGCCGCGGCGCTGATGAAGCCGTGGGCGTAGATGTCGAGGTAAGCCCCGGGGCTGTCGCCGTTGATGTCGGCGACGATGTCGGCGTTGGCGCCGATGAAGACGCCGCCGTAGTCCGCGTTGTTGCTGATGTAGACGTCGCCGCGGGCCACGATGTTGCCGTCGATGTTGATGTCGGCCGACCCCTCGCCGCCGTAGACGGTCAGGCGGACGTCATCCAGCGCCGTCACGTCCCCGTTGACGGTCATGTCGTAGTTCGAGGTCAGGTAGACGTCGTCCAGCGCCTGGATAATGCCGTCCTGGTAGAGATAACCCTCCGCGTCGGCGACCACGTCGCCCTGGACCGCCGTCATGGAGCCCCCGAGGTCCAGGTCGTCGCCGGTCAGGAAGACGTTGGCCGCTGTGATGGCGCCGCCGGTCGCCAGGTCGTCGCCGGAATCGAAGGTCGCGTCGCCGACGATTTCGACCGTGCCGTTGATGACCATGTCGAGGCCGGACTGGAAGTTGGCGTCGCCGCCGGCCTGGACGCTGGCGCCCGAATTCTGGGTCAGGTCGCCGCCGGCGGTGGCCACGAAGTCGTTGTAGCCCTCGACGATCATGACGCCGTTCAGCGTCATGTCGTTGCCGGCGTAAAGGGTGGCGCCCGTGCCGGTCTGGATTTCGCCGTCGAAGGACAGGTCGTCGCCTGCGTCGGCGCTGAAGGTGGTGGCGGAATCGATGAACCCGTCCAGCACGATATCGCCGCCGGCGGTCACCTCGATCAGGCCGTTGGCGAACATGGCGGTCGACGACGACATCAGCACGTCGCCAGGGCCGTTGTTGTAGATGTCGATATCGCCGGCGGCGGCCAGCAGGCCCCCCACCGACAGGTCTTGCGACGACGGGCCCTGCAGCAGCAGATCGATGTCGCCATCGGAATCGATGTCGCCGTCGACGGTCAGCGTCCGACCGGCGGAGATCGAGACATCGCCGCCGGCGTCTATCGTTGATCCGTCATCGGTGAGCACGTCCAGGCTGCTGGAGATCGTCAGGTCGTTGAGGACCTCGATGGCGCCGTCACGCAGGTGGATAGACCCGGCCCCCGCATCGATGGTGAGCGTCTGCGCCTCGATGTCGCCGGACAGGTCGATGGCGCTGTAGCTGGCGTTGTCGCCGCCGTTGGCGGTTATGGTCACGTCGCCCGTGGGCGCGCCGGAGGGCCCGACCTGGATCGTCGAGCCGGAAGCGGAGACCACCTGCAGGTCGGCGATGATCTCGACCATGTCGCCCGAGGCGCTGTTGTCGGCGTCCGCGACGAGCGCGGCGTTGGGGCCGAGGTAGATGTCACCGCCGATGTAGTTGTGCAGGAAGACCGAACCGTTGGCGCTCA
>JANNVY010000423.1:0-2743 GCA_031408375.1 Pseudomonadota bacterium
CACCGGACGCGCGCGTTTCTCACCGGCCCGGCGCAGGCTAAACGGAGGTCCATGCATTCGGTGATCACCAGCCTGACCCTGACCGACTTCCGCTCCTACGCGCGGGCGGACCTGCGCGCGGATGGGCAGACCGTGTTCCTGTTCGGGCCGAACGGGGCGGGCAAGACCAATCTGCTGGAGGCCATCAGCCTGCTCACCCCCGGGCGGGGCCTTCGGGGGGCGAGCCTGGCTGAGGTGGGGCGCCGGTTGCCGGGGGAAGCCCACGGCCGTCCCTGGGCTGTGGCGGCGACCCTCGAGGTTGACGGAGAGCCGGTCCGGCTGGGCACCGGCACCGAGGTGGCCGGTGCCGCGCGTCGGTCGGTGCGGCTGGAGGGCGAGACTGTGCCCCCCGGTCGTCTGGCCGACCATCAGCGACAGGTCTGGCTGACCCCGGCCCAGGACCGGCTGTTTCTGGAGGGCGCTGGCGACCGCCGCCGGTTCTTCGACCGCCTGGTCTTTGCCGCCGAGCCGGCCCACGCGGCCCATGCCTCGGCCTATGAAAAGTCCCAGCGCGAGCGGATGCGCCTGCTCACTGACGGCCCCGCCGATCCCGACTGGTTAAGCGCCCTGGAGGCCCGCCTTGCTGAGGCCGGCGCCCTGATGGCCAGCGCCCGTGCGGCAACACTGAGCGCCCTGCAGGCCGAGATCGATGACCGCGGCGACCGGCCCTTTCCCCAGGCGAAGCTGGCCCTGACCGGGGTCTGGGAGCAGATGGCCCTGGCCGGTGTCGAGACCGGGGAGATCGAGGGTCGATTGGCCCGCGCCCTGGCCGAGGCCCGCGACCGCGACGCCGCCGCCGGTCGGGCACTGACCGGCCCCCACCGGGGCGATCTGGCGGTGATCCACACCGAAAAGGACCGCCCGGCCGCCGAGTGCTCCACGGGGGAACAGAAGGCGCTGATTCTAAACCTGGTTTTGGGCCAGGCGGCGCGACTTTCTCGTGCAGAATCAGGACCAAACCCTGTATTGCTGTTAGACGAGGTCGCAGCGCATCTCGACCGCCGTCGGCGGGCGGCGCTGTTTGACGAGATCACGGCGCTCAAGCTCCAGGCCTTCCTCACCGGCACGGACGAGCACCTGTTTGAAGAGATGAAGGGCCGGGCCCAGGGCGTCCATGTGGACGGCTCAAGCCTGACGATTCTGGATACCGAATGACCGACGAAACGCAGATCCCCGACAACACGCCCGAAAACAACGGCCAGGCCGAGTATGGGGCGGAATCTATCAAGGTTCTCAAGGGGCTGGACGCGGTCCGCAAGCGCCCGGGCATGTACATCGGCGACACCGACGACGGTTCGGGTCTGCACCACATGGTCTATGAGGTGGTGGACAATGCCATCGACGAGACCCTGGCTGGCTGGGCCACGCGGGTCGAGGTGATCCTCAATCCCGACGGCTCGGTCACCGTCACCGACGACGGTCGTGGCATCCCGGTGGACATCCACGAGGGCGAGGGGGTCTCGGCCGCCGAGGTCATCATGACCCAGCTCCACGCCGGCGGGAAATTCGACCAGAATTCCTACAAGGTCTCCGGCGGCCTGCACGGCGTGGGCGTGTCGGTGGTCAACGCCCTGTCCGAGCGGCTGGACCTGAAGATCTATCGCGGCGGCAAGTCCTACGAAATGTCGTTCCGGCATGGCGATTCCGTCGCTCCGCTCAAGGAAACCGGCGACGCCCCGTTGCGCGAAAACGGCGAGTTCCTGTCGGGCACCGAGGTCACCTTCCTGCCGTCGCTGGAAACCTTTGCCTTCATCGATTTCGACCTGAAGACGCTCGAGCATCGTCTGCGCGAGCTGGCCTTCCTGAACTCCGGCGTCACCATCTGGCTGAAGGACCTTCGCGGGCCCGAACCCACCGAAGAGGTCATGCATTACGAGGGTGGTATCGAGGCCTTCGTGCGCCACCTCGACAAGGCCAAGACCGCGATCATGAAGACGCCCATCGTGGTGCGCGGCCAGCGGGAAAACGTGGAACTCGACCTGTCGCTCTGGTGGAACGACGGCTACCACGAGAACGTCCTGTGCTTCACCAACAACATCCCCCAGCGTGACGGCGGCACCCACCTTGCAGCGTTCCGTTCGGCCTTGACCCGGATCATCACCAACTACGCCGAGAGCTCAGGCACCGCCAAGCGCGAGAAGGTCTCCGTCGGCGGCGAGGACGCCCGCGAGGGCCTGACCTGCGTGCTGTCGGTCAAGGTGCCGGACCCCAAGTTCTCCTCCCAGACCAAGGACAAGCTGGTCTCATCGGAGGTCCGCCCGGCCGTTGAGGGCTTGGTCGGCGAGGGTCTTGCCGCCTGGTTCGAGGAACACCCCGTCGAAGCGAAAATGATCGTCCAGAAGATCGCCGAGGCCGCCGCCGACCGCGAAGCCGCCCGCAAGGCCCGCGAGCTGACCCGGCGCAAGTCGGCGCTGGATATCTCGTCCCTGCCCGGCAAACTGGCCGACTGCGCCGAAAAGGACCCCGCCAAGTCCGAAATCTTCCTGGTCGAGGGTGACAGCGCCGGCGGCTCCGCCAAACAGGCGCGCAACCGCGACAACCAGGCAATCCTGCCGCTCCGGGGCAAGATCCTCAACGTCGAGCGGGCCCGCATCGACAAGATGCTCAAGAACAACGAGATCCAGGCCCTGATCGCCGCCATCGGCGCCGGCATCGGCCGCGACGAGTTCAACATCGACAAGCTGCGCTACCACAAGATCGTCAT
>JANNVY010000424.1:0-21490 GCA_031408375.1 Pseudomonadota bacterium
GCGCTGGTGCTGATGAGCGCCGACGAGGCCAGGAAGCGCGGCCTGGAGCCGTTGGCGCGGATCGTCAGCTGGGCCAACGCCGGCGTGGATCCCGAAGTCATGGGCACCGGCCCGATCCCCGCGTCGAAGAAGGCGTTGGAGCGGGCGGGCTGGAAGGTTTCCGACCTCGACCTGATCGAAAGCAACGAAGCCTTCGCGGCCCAATCGCTGTGCGTGGTCAAGGAGCTGGGCCTCGACCCGGCCAAGGTCAACGTCAACGGCGGCGCCATCGCCATCGGCCACCCCATCGGCGCCTCGGGCGCGCGCATCCTGACCACCCTGCTGCACGAGATGAAGCGCTCCGGCGCCAAGAAGGGTCTGGCGACCCTGTGCATCGGCGGCGGCATGGGTGTCGCCATGTGCGTCGAACGGGCCTGATCCTCAACGCTGGCGCGCAGCGATGCGCCCGGCTAACACTGATTTCAACGAACACGTTCGCCGCGCAGACGGCGACGCTTAGGGCACAGGGAAACGTCACATGCAGCGAGTTGCACTCGTCACCGGCGGTACGCGCGGTATCGGTAAATCCATCGTCGAGCGCCTGAAGGCCGAAGGGTTCAAGGTCGCGGCCGGCTATTCCGGCAACGAGGAAGCCGCCCAGGCCACCGCCAAGGAATTCGGCGTCATGGTCGTGAAGGGCAACGTCGGCAACTTCGAGGACTGCAAGCGCGCCGTCGCCGAGGTCGAGGCCGAGCTGGGTCCGGTCGACGTGCTGGTCAACAACGCCGGCATCACCCGCGACGGCTTCTTCCACAAGATGACGCCCGAGCAGTGGCAGCAGGTTGTGTCCGTGAACATGGACTCGATCTTCAACATGACCCGCCAGGTCATCGAGGGCATGCGCGAGCGCAACTTCGGCCGCGTGGTCAACATCAGCTCGATCAATGGCCAGAAGGGCCAGATGGGCCAGACCAACTATTCGGCCGCCAAGGCCGGCATGATCGGCTTCACCAAGGCGCTGGCGCTGGAAAACGCCCGCAAGGGCATCACCGTGAACTGCATCGCGCCCGGCTACATCGACACCGAGATGGTCGGCGCCATGGATCAGAAGGTGCTGGACTCGATCATCGCCGGCATTCCCGTGGGCCGTCTCGGCAAAGGCGAGGAAATTGCAGACATGGTCTCATGGCTCTCTGGGGACCGTGCCGGATTCGTCACAGGCTGCACGCTTTCGCTCAATGGCGGCCAATACATGGTGGGCTAGGCCTCGATAGCGCCCCAAAACCGCCCCGGTCGGTAGCCAGAAGTATGGCCATGCTTTCAAGGGTCTCGGTCAGGGCGGCGCTATTCCTTGCGCTCGCGGCGATCGTCTTGGTGCGGAGCGACTTCGCTTCCGCCCAGGCGCAGCCCCCCCGCACCTTGCGCGAAGCCATGGTCGGGTCGGTGGCCGAGGACGGCCGCGACCGCACGGACGCCCCGCCGGTCGCGCGCTACCGTTCCGAAACGGGCGCCAGCTTCGTCTTTGACCGCTCGCGCCGTCCCGCATTGCTACAGTTCGACCGCGGGCTGGAAATCTGGGTGCTGCACCCGACGCCCGGCCCGCGTGGCGACACCATCTACAAGAACGACCTGGAACAGACCGTTCTGCGCACCTCGCGTCTGGGCGGTCTCACACTCTTCACCCAGGAAAACCCCGAGGGGATGCCCGCCGCCCTGGTCGGCAACGCCCGGCCGTTCCGCGCCCCGGTGTTCACGCCTGCCCAGGTGCTGCAGATCCTGGCCCACGCCAGCGAACGCGCCAGCCGCGCCTCTCGCCGGGTGATCACATTCGAAGCGGGCGTCCGGGGCCAGGAAGTCACGGCCCCGACCTCCTATCTGGTGGCCGACGCCGCCGGCATCGCCGCAGAGGCGATCGCCCGCATGTCCCTGACGCCGAGGGGCCGGGTGGCCATGACGCGGGTCAACCGGGTGAAAATCCTCTACGGCCCGCGCGCCACGGCCCGTCTGCGTGAAGGGGTGCTGGAAGTCATCATCTCGCCGCGTCAGGGCATGGCCGGCCGCCCGTCCTCGGGCGTGATCATGCGGACCATCGCCGCGCGCTAGCCCTTGAAGTCGTCCTTGGCCTTGCGGATCGCGCCGAACGCTTCTGCATCCGAATTCGCCTCGGCCAACAGCGGAGCGCGCAGGAAGGGATTGGCGGCCAGTTCGGCCCCGATGGTCGTGGGCACCGTCCACTCTCCCCGCTCCCGGGCCGCGAACACGGCCTCCGCCCGTTCCACCGTCGCCGGCGCCTCATCGACGCTGAGCGCGAAGCGGGCGTTGGCGGCGGTGTATTCGTGGGCGCAGTAGACCTTCGTGTGTGCCGGCAGGGCGGCGAGCACCTGCAGGCTGGTCCACATCTGGTCGGCCGTACCCTCGAACAGACGACCGCAGCCGAGCGCGAACAGGGTGTCGCCGACGAAGGCCATGGCGTCGGCGTCGCTGACGAACGCAATGTGGCCCAGCGTGTGGCCCGGCGTGGCGATGACACGCAGGGCGGTATCGCCCAGCATCACGGTCTCGCCGCCGGAAACCTGGCGATCGAGCGGCGCGATGCGGGTTACTTCTTCCGGGCCGATGATCTCGCAATCCTGTTCGGCCTTCAGCCGGGCGTTGCCGCCCGCATGGTCGGGGTGCCAGTGGGTGTTGAGGATGTAGTCGAGCTTGCCCCAGCATGACGCCGCCAGTTCCGCCAGGATGGCGTCGGCGTCGGGGGTGTCGATAGTGGCGGTCTTGCCGGTCGCTTCGTCGCGAATGAGGAAGCCGTAGTTGTCCGACAGGCAGGCGAACTGGCGCACGGTCAGGGTCATCGGCGAATTCCTCGGGGCGGGAGCGGGCGACTCGTCATTTTGGGCATATATGTCGGACCGGGACCCAGAGGAACGCCATGCGCCGCGATGTGCTCGAACTTCGCGAATTCTACGCCCAGCCGCTCGGCCTGGCCGTGCGCGAAACCGTGACCCGCAAGGTGTTCGAAACCTGGGGCGATGCGCCGGGCGTGGACATGCTGGGCCTGGGATATGCAACGCCTTTCCTTGAACCCTTCCTGTCCGCCCGCCGGGTGACCGCCGCCATGCCGGCCCGACAGGGCGTCGAGGCGTGGCCCGCCCACGGTCGCCGCCGCGCCTGTCTGGTGGACGAGGCCGCCCTGCCGTTCCCCACCGCCATGTTCGACCGCGTGCTGGTGGTCCACGGGCTGGAGGAAAGCGAAAGCCCCGCCGCCCTGCTGGCCGAGGTGGGGCGGGTGCTGTCGGGATCAGGCCGGGTCATCATCGCCGCCGCCGCCCGGGGCGGGCTGTGGTCGCATGCGGAAAAGACCCCCTTCGGCCACGGCCGGCCGTTCACGCGCGGCCAGCTGGAGCGGCTGGTGCGTGATGCGGACCTTGAGCCGACGGCCTGGTCGCAGGCGCTCTATGTGCCGCCGTGGCGCCAGCTGTCGGAGTGGGCGGAGACCTTTGAGCAGGTCGGATCGAAGATCTGGCCTGGGGCCGCGGGGCTGATCCTGCTGGAGGCGGTCAAGCGCACCTATGCGATGAGGGCCGAGCCGGCGGCGAACCTGCTGGCCGACATCCTGCCCGATATCCTGCAGCCGGCGCCGGTTCCCAGCCGACGGGCAGTGGATAGGCGCGACAAACCCGCCTAGAACCGCCGCCATGCGCAAGCTCATCCTCATGCGTCACGCCAAGGCCGAGGCGAAAGCCGCCTCGGGCGACGATTTCGACCGCGCCCTGGCCGAACGCGGACGCCAGGACGCGGCGTTGATGGGGCGGGTGCTGGCCGAAGCGGGCCTGACGCCCGACCTGGCGCTGGTCTCGGCGGCCGAGCGCACGCGCCAGACCTGGGCGGGTCTGGCCGGGACCTTTTCGGAGACCGCGGTCCGGTTCGAGCGCAAGCTCTACAACGCCACCTCCCACGCCATTCGCGAGGCGATCGAACGCGCCGCCGACCAGACCGACACCCTGATCGTCGTGGGCCACAACCCCGGCATTCCCGTCGCCATGCTGGAGCTGATGATCGAGGGCGCCGAGCCGGCGTCGACCATCGACAAGGCAAGAACGTCGTTCCCGACCGCGTCGGCCGCCGTGTTCGAATTCGACGAGGCGCTGCGGCCCCGGTTCTGGAACCACTATTTCGCCAAGGATCACGGCGGCGGGGCGGGCGAGTGAGCCTGCACGACCTGGGCGCAGCGGCGCTGCGCCTGTTCGATCCCGAGACCGCCCACGGGCTGAGCATCGAGGCTCTGAAGCTGGGGCTGGGGCTACGCGAGAGCGCCGGCGAGGATCCCGTCCTGGCCACGACCATCGCCGGTCTTGCTCTGCCCAATTGCGTGGGGCTGGCCGCCGGTTACGACAAGAACGCCGAGGTTCCCGACGCCATGCTGGCCGGCGGGTTCGGGTTCGTGGAATGCGGCTCGGTCACGCCAAGGTCCCAGGACGGCAACCCCAAGCCGCGCCTGTTCCGGCTGACCGAGGACCGGGCGGTGATCAACCGGATGGGCTTCAACAACGAGGGCCTCGACTCCTTCGGGACGCGGCTGGCGCGCCGGGCCGGGCGGTCGGGCGTGGTCGGGGCCAACATCGGGGCCAACAAGGACGCGACGGACCGGACGGCGGACTATGTCACAGGACTTGAGCGCCTTTGGCCGCACGCCAGCTATTTCACCGCCAACATCTCGTCGCCCAACACGCCGGGCCTGCGGGCGCTGCAGACGCGGGCGGCGCTGGATGAGCTGCTGGGCCGCATGGCCGAGGCGCGCAAGGCGCTGACGGCGGCGCATGGCGCCAAGCCCTTGTTCCTGAAGGTGGCACCGGACCTGGATGACGGCGAGATCGGCCAGATCGCCGAGGCCTGCCTCGCGGGCGGTATCGACGCCCTGATCGTGTCGAACACCACCATCGAGCGGCCGGCGAGCCTTCAATCGCCATTCGCCGGAGAGACGGGCGGACTGTCAGGCGCGCCGCTGTTCGGGTCATCGACCCGGGTGCTGAGCGACTTCCATGCGGCGACGGCCGGTCGGCTGCCTTTGATCGGCGTCGGCGGCGTCGGCTCCGGCACCGAGGCCTACGCCAAGATCCGCGCCGGGGCCTCGGCGGTGCAACTCTATTCCGCGCTGGTTTTCGAGGGCCCCGGACTGGTGGGGCGGATCAAGGCCGACCTGGCGGCAAGGCTGAAGGCGGAAGGGTTTGCGAGCGTCGCTGAGGCCGTTGGCGCGGGCTGATTCTGCAAAAAACGCCCGGAAAAACACCTAAAATATTGATTATACAAGAGAACGTGGGATGTCGCCCCTGACAACCCCTCGTTTTCGGCAGTTCGCGGGCCGCCAGCACCTCAGTTGCGCTTGCATGGGTTATCGCGTGCATCAATCGAGACAGCACGGAAACTCTGGTTGTCTTCACTGCGGGATGTGAAGGCGCGGATGCGGCCGCTGTTCGGGGACGTTCGGGTGGCGGCGTCGGCGAACCCCTACCTGGACCGGGTGCGTGCTTCCCTTCGACGCCTCGTGCGGCTAGCAACTGGCTTGCGAAACGAGGGCCTGATCGGGCCTCGCGGAGGGGATCGTGAACCACAGGACCATCGCCATCGTCGGCGCGGGCTTTTCCGGCTCGCTACTCGCCGCCCAGATCGTGCGGCGCACGCCGGGCGTGCGGGTGCTGCTGATTGAGCGTTCGGGCGTGTTTGGACGCGGCCTGGCCTACGGCACGACCTGTCCGGCTCACCTGCTCAATGTCCGCGCCATGCGGATGAGCGCCTTCCCCGACGATCAGGATCACTTCGTCGAATGGCTGCGCGCCAACCGCCCCGAGCTGACTGACCCCCAGGGCTTCGTGCCGCGCATGATCTATGGCGACTATATCCAGTCGATTCTGGCTGACGCCGGACCGCGGATCGAACGGATCGCCGGCGAGGTGGTGAAGCTGCACGAAACCAGCGAGGCGGCGCATCTGCAGCTCGCCGACGGGACCACCCTTGAGGCGGACGCCGCAGTGGTGGCCAGCGGCAATCCGCCGCCGGACGGCGCCAAGGCGGGCGGCCTCGGCGACTACGATCGCTACATCGCCGATCCCTGGGCGGCCGACGCGCTCGACCGGGTTTCGCCCCGGGACGACGTGCTGATGCTGGGCGCGGGCCTGACCATGATCGACGTGGTGCTGGCGCTTCGCGAGCAGGGCTGGGAGGGCCGGGCGCTGGCCCTGTCCCGGCGAGGCCTGCTGCCGCGCCCACACAACGCGGTCCAGGCACACGCCGAGGCCCGTCAGCCGGAGGCCGGCGACCTGCTGGGCATGTTCCGCGAAGTCCGGGTGCGGATGCGCGAAATCGGTTGGGGCGAGGCCATGGACGAGATCCGGCCCTTCAACCAGATGGCCTGGCGCAACGCCACCGAGGCCGAGCGGGGCCGCTTCCTGCGCCATCTTCGCCCCTGGTGGGACGTCCACCGCCACCGCACCGCGCCCGAGGTCGGCCTGGACATCGCGAGCTTGGTCGAGGCCGGTCGTCTGCGTGTGGCCGCAGGCCGGATCGAGATGATCGAACCGGTAGAGGACGGCCTGGCCATCGAATGGCGTGCGCGCGGCGCCGAAAAGGCCCGGGTCGAGAGCTTTGGCTGGATGGTCAACTGCACCGGACCGCTGGCTGACCTCTCGCTGTCGAAGGACCGCTTGCTGACCACAATGTTCGCCGACGGCGTGGCGCGGGTCGACCGCGCGAGCCTGGGCCTCGACGTCGAGGACGACTGTCGCCTGCAGGACAAGGACGGGGCGCCACACAAGCGCCTGTTCGCCATCGGCCCGCCGACCAGGAGCGTGTTCTGGGAAGTGGTGGCGGTGCCGGAAATCCGGGTTCAGGCCGATGAGTTGGCCGAGCGGTTGGTGGGTTAGGGGGCCGCTTCCGCCCGCGCCGTCAGGTAGGCGTGGATTTCGGCGATCTCGGCGTCGGTAAAATTCGAGAATCGCGAGCGCGAGACGACAGTCATCAGACCTCGCTCCTTGCCGTCCGCCGCCACGCCGGTGCGCAGCAGACGGGTGAAGGTCGGCAGGTCGTAGGACGCGGCGATCATCAGGTCCGGCGCCGAGCCGGGGTACGCGGGCTGCGCGCCCTTCAGGTCCGAGCCGTGGCATTCTGAGCAGGCTGTGCGGACCAGGTATCGCGCGGCAATGTGCTGCGTTCCCAGATCGACAGCAGGTTTGGCGCGTGCGTGGCGGACCAGCGCTGGAATGTCTTCGTATTCACCGGTGGCGATCTGCCAGCGCGAAAGCCAGCCGAAGTCCGGCGCGGGCGGGGTTTCGCCTTTCGGCCGATGGGTGCGCAGGAAGGCGATGACGTCGCCCATGTCGCGATCGCTGATCGCTTCGAAGCCTTCAGAGGGCATGGCCCAGACCGGCTTGCCCTCGTTGGTGACGCCCTCGCGCACCACGCGGGCGATCTCGGCGTCGGTGTAGCGTGGCAGGCTCACCGTCAGGTTGGCGGCGTGGATGACCGGGAAGGGCGCCTCGCTGACGTACTTGCCCGTCAGATCCTTTCCATGACACCCGGTGCAGCCGTAGATCGCCGCCATCCGCTTGCCGCGCGCGACTGCGGCGGCGGAACGGTCGACGGCGACAGGGCGGGCGGGGGCCATGTAGACTCGTTCGATGCGGGCCTGTGACAGGGCGTAGACCGTTCCGAAACCCAGTCCGATCACGACGGCTAATGAGCCGACACCGGTCAGGATCAGACGCGCGTATCGCTTCATCGGCAGCCCCCCAGATGGCTACCCCGCCGGCGCCGCTGCTTTCACGGCGTCGACGATATCGCGGATCGCTGAGTCGACGAGACCCTCGTCATCGCCCTCGGCCATGACGCGGATCAGGGGTTCGGTGCCGGACTTGCGCACCAGGACGCGGCCCGAGCCGTTCAGGCTGGCCTCGGCGCTGGCCACCGCGGCCATGACCGAGGCGTGTTCCAGCGGCTTGGCGCCCTTGGCGAACCGGACGTTCTCGAGTTTCTGCGGCACCGGCTCGAACTGGCGGGCCAGCGCGCTCATCGGTTTGCCGTTCTGGACCATGACGGCCAGCACCTGAAGGGCGGCCAGCAGGCCGTCGCCGGTGGTGGCGTAGTCGCGGAGTATGACGTGGCCGGACTGTTCGCCGCCCAGGTTGAAGCCGCCCTCGCGCATGCGCTCCATGACGTAGCGGTCGCCTACGCCGGTGCGCTCCAGGGTCAGGCCGCGGCCGGTCAGGAAGCGTTCGAGCCCGAGGTTGGACATGACCGTGGCGACCACGCCGCCGCCGGTCAGCCGGCCTTCGTCGGCGTAGTGCCCCGCGACGATGGCCATGATCTGGTCGCCGTCGACGATGGCGCCCTTTTCGTCAACGAGGATCAGCCGGTCGGCGTCACCGTCGAGCGCGATACCGATGTCGGCCCGGTATTCGCGCACGGCCTCGATCAGCGGGCCGGGATGGGTCGAGCCGCAGCCGTCGTTGATGTTGAAGCCGTTGGGATCGACCCCGATGGGGAAGACCTCGGCGCCCAGTTCGAACAATGCCGTGGGGGCGACGCGGTATCCGGCGCCGTTGGCGCAATCGATGACGATGCGCAGGCCGGCGAGGCTGAGCTTGCGCGGGAATGTGGCCTTGGCGATCTCGACGTAGCGCGCCTGGGCGTCGTCGATGCGGACGACGCGGCCGAGTTCGCGCGATCCGGCCAGGCCCTCCTGCAGGCCCTCGTCCATGTGCTTTTCGATCTGCAACTCGGCGGCGTCCGACAGCTTGTAGCCGTCCGGCCCGAACAGCTTGATGCCATTGTCGGCGAAGTCGTTGTGCGAGGCCGAGATCATCACGCCCAGATCGGCGCGCATCGAGCGGGTCATCATCGCCACGCCCGGCGTCGGCAGCGGCCCGAACAGGCGCACGTCCATGCCCACCGAGGTGAAGCCGGCGACCAGGGCCGGCTCGATCATGTAGCCCGAAAGCCGGGTATCCTTGCCGATCACGACAAGGTGTCTGCGGTTGTCGGCCGAGCGGAACAGCTTGCCCGCGGACAGGCCCACGCGCAGCGCGACTTCCGCCGTCATGGGGTGGGCATTGGCCTTGCCGCGAATTCCGTCGGTGCCGAAGTAGGACCGCTTACCCATCAGGCGTTCTTTCCCGCCGCTCAGCGAAACGATGCGAAATGCAGTTTTAGATGCATCGCGGTGTGCAAGTGCTAAAGGGCGCGCCCTATAGCGTTACTCCAAGCGTTTTCATACCTCAGGCCGTCCGGTTTCGGAACGAAGCTCCCGCGAACCGCCGGTCTTGGCCTCCTTCCTGCAAGGTCTGCGCCCATGTGTGGCATCATCGGCATCTCAGGCGGCACGCCGGTCACCGACCGGCTCCTCGACAGCCTCAAGCGGCTGGAATACCGCGGCTACGACTCCGCCGGCATCGCGGCGCTCGGCGAGGGCGGTCATCTCGACCGCCGCCGCGCCTCGGGCAAGATCCGCAATCTGGAAGCGGTGCTCAAGGACCGGCCCTTGCCCGCCACGGTCGGCATCGGCCACACCCGCTGGGCCACCCACGGCGCGCCGTCCGAGCGCAACGCCCACCCGCACATCACCAACCGCGTGGCGGTGGTCCACAATGGGATCATCGAGAACGTCGCCGAGCTGAAGGCCGACCTGGTCGCTGCCGGCCACGACTTTCAGTCCGACACCGACACCGAGGTCATCGCCCACCTGATCCAGTCGCGGCTGGATGCGGGCGACGCTCCGGTCGTGGCGCTGAAGCACACGCTCGACCGCCTGCACGGCGCCTATGCCCTGGCGGTGTTGATCGAGGGTGAGGACGACCTGGTGCTGGGCGCCCGGCGCGGTAGCCCGTTGGTGGTCGGCTGGGGCGACGACGAGATGTTCATCGGCTCCGACGCCCTGGCGGTCGGGCCCTTCACCAACAAGGTGACCTATCTGGAGGAAGGTGATTACGTCGCCATCCACCGTCGCTCGGCCCGCATCTATGACGTCACCGGCGCCCAGGTGGACCGCCCGGCGGTGACCGTCTCGGCCTCGGCCGCCCTGGTCGAAAAGGGCAACTACCGGCACTTCATGGAAAAGGAGATCCATGAGCAGGCCGAGAGTTGCCAGCATACGCTGACGGCCTATGTGGATCCGGTGTCGCGCAAGGTCTCGGCGCCGACCGATATCGACTGGGCGGCCATCCCGCGCGTCCAGATCGTCGCCTGCGGCACCGCCTATTACGCCGGCCAGATCGGCCGCTATCTGTTCGAGAAGATCGCCGGCCTGCCCTGCGACGTCGAGATCGCGTCCGAGTTCCGCTATCGCTCGCCGGCCCTGGTCCCCGGCACGCTCGCCATCGCCGTTTCGCAGTCGGGCGAGACCGCCGACACCCTGGCGGCCCTGCGCTGGTGCCAGCAGGGCGGGCTGGTCACTGCCTGCGTGGTCAACTCCCACGAATCCACCATGGCCCGCGAGGTCGCCCATCTGTGGCCGACCCGCGCCGGTCCCGAGATCGGCGTCGCCTCCACCAAGGCCTTCACCGCCCAGGTCACGGCGCTCACCTGCCTGGCCATCGCCGCGGCGGTGGCGCGCGGGCGCATGACGCCAGTCGAACTGGACCACGCGGTCGCGGCGCTGATGGAAACGCCAGGCCTGATCAACGAGGCGCTGAAGCAGGACGAGGCCATCCGCGAGGTCGCCGCCGAGCTACAGCACGCCCGCGACGTGCTCTATCTGGGGCGCGGCGCCATGTATCCGCTGGCCATGGAAGGCGCGCTGAAACTTAAGGAAATCAGCTATATCCACGCCGAGGGCTATGCCGCCGGCGAACTGAAGCATGGACCGATCGCGCTCATCGACGAGGACACCCCGGTGGTGATCCTGGCGCCCGACGACGAGTTCTTCGAGAAGACCGCGTCCAACCTGCAGGAGGTCGCCGCCCGCGGCGGCCGCGTGATCGCCATCACGGATCCGCAGGGCGCCAAACGCATCACCCTCGCGCGCCGGACCATCGAGATTCCGCACTGCGACCCGCTGGTCGCCGCCATCGTCTTCGCCGTGCCGATGCAGCTGCTGGCCTACCACACGGCGGTGCTCAAGGGCACGGACGTGGACCAGCCGCGCAACCTGGCGAAATCCGTCACCGTCGAATAGCGCACAGCAAAACGCCGGCGATCCGCAAGAGCGCCGGCGTCCGCAGTCTCCGAGGGTCGTGAACGCTTACTGCGCCGGCGGGGTCGGTTCCGTCGTGGTGGTTGAGCTGGAGCCGTCCGAGTTGGTGGTGGTCGAGGTCGTGTCGGCCGGCGGGGCGGGCATGTCGGCCGGCGGCGCGGTCACATTTACATCGGCCGGCGGAACCACGATGGTCGTGTCGGCGGTGTCGGCCGGCGGCGTCTCGGTCTTCTGGGTGCAGGCCGACAGGGCGAGGCCCGCGGCGGCCGCGGCGGCGATCAGGCTGATGGTCTTGATGGACATGGAGTCCTCCCGTTTTGTGTCAGGAGGAAACGCCGGGTCGCAGGTTAGGTTCACGCCGCCGTGAAATTAAGTGATCGCCGACGCCGGAACCGCGCGGTCAGCTCTCGCGGAAGGAACGCCAGAAGCGCTGCTCCAGCGGCTCGAAGAGATACTGCAGTGCAGTGCGCTTCTTCAGCGGGATGACGATTTCGGCGGGCAGGCCTGCACGCAGGCCGGTCTGGGCCCCGCGCACCTGACGGATCACCGCCATTTCCGATTCCGGCACTGTCACTTCCGCGCGGAAGAAGCGTTGGCCGGATTTTTCGTCCAGGAAGCTGTCGGCTGACAGCTTGGTGATCTTGCCCTTCAGGATGGGCATGTTGCGCTCGTGGAAGGCCGGGAAGCGGACCTCGGTCACCTGGCCGATCTTCAGGTCGTCGGCGTCGCCGGGTGCGACCATGGCGTCCAGCACCAGGGCCGCGTTGGTCGGCACGATATCCATCAGCTTGTCGCCGGGACGCACCACGCCGCCGACGGTGAAGATCGACAGCCCGACGACCTGACCGGTGGCCGGCGCACGGACCAGGGCGCGGTCCAGCTGGTCGCGGGCGGCGATCAGTCTGGGCTGGGCCTCGCCCAGCAGGCGCTCGGTGTCGGCCAGCTGCTTGGCGACGTCTTCCATCTGCTGGCGCTGCAGTGACACGATCTGGGTGCGGGTCTCGCCGATCTGGTCGCCGACGCGCGCGACATTGGCCTGCAGGCTGCCGTTTTCGCCCTCAAGCCCGGCGGCGGTGCGCTCCAGGGCGCGCACGCGGTTGACGGGCGCATAGCCGCGGTCGGCCAGGCTCTGCATGCCCTCGGTCTCTTCGGCGATCAGGGCCTGCTGGCGGCGGTTCGCCGTGCTCTGCTGGGTGAAGCCCTCGATCTGCTGGTTCAGCTGCGAGACGCGCTGGGTCAGGACCGACTGCTGGGTGGTAAGCGCGCTCAGCCGCGCGTTCAGCTGCGCCCGCTCCAGGCTCATGGCCTCGTTGGCGATGACCTGGTCCTCGGCTTCGAGGCCGGCGAATTCCTGCGGCGGAGTGAAGCTCGTGCGGCCCCGGCTCTCGGCGTTAAGGCGCGCGCGGGCGGCGAGCAGGCCGTAGGTCTGGGAGGTCAGGGAGCGTTCGGTGGCGCGCAGCTCGCCGGCAGAGAGTTCGAGCAGCACCTGGCCTTTGGTGACCTGGTCGCCTTCTCGGACGCGCAGCGCCGAGACCGTGCCGCCGTCGCGGTGCTGCACCGATTGGCGATTGCCGTCGACCGTGACCACAGCGGAGGCGAAGGCCCCCGCGTCCAGTGGCGCGAACGCCGCCCAGCCCAGGAAGACCACGAAGAACAGGAACCCGATGATGCCGCCGATGCGCAATTCCGCGCCGGGATCATCCTCAAGCGCGCCCGGGCGGTGCTCGCCGCCATCCGCCGCCGCCGTCGCAGGGACGGGCAGGGTCTTGTCCGGATCGTCAGGGGTGAAGGTGATGCTCATGACCTGTCGTCTCAGCCCCCTGAGACCACAGTTGGGCGTGGCCCGGGCCGCGCGCCTTTTTCTTGCGCCTGCAGGCGGGCGGCGACCTCGTCACGGGGCCCGAACATCTCGATGGCTCCGTCGCGCAACACGATCATCTTGTCCGCGGCGTTGAGAATCCCGGTGCGGTGGGCGACCAGCAGCACGGCCGCGCCACGTGCTTTCAGGCCCAGCAGCGTGCGCATCAGGGCGCCTTCACCCTCGGCGTCGAGGTGGGCGTTTGGCTCGTCCAGCACGATCATGGCCGGCTCGCCGTAAATGGCCCGCGCGAAGGCGATGCGCTGGCTCTGGCCGGACGAAAGCCCCCGGCCGCCGACGCCCAGCATGGAGTCGTAGCCCTTGGGCAGGCGCAGGATCATCTCGTGGGCGCCTGCGGCCTGGGCGGCGACGATGACTTTCTCGTCGATTTCGGCGGCCGGCGTGCCGGTGAAGGCCTGGAAGCGTGAAATATTGTCGCGGATGGTGCCGTGGAACAGGATCGAATCCTGCGGCAGGTAGCCGACGTATTTGGCCAGACGATCGGACTCCCAGTCCTTCAGATCGGCGCCGTCCAGGCGCACGATCCCGTAGTCGGGCGGCACGGCCCCGGCGATGACCCGGGCCAGGGTTGTCTTGCCGGCGCCGGAAGGCCCGATCAGGCCGACCACCTCACCGGGCTGGATCGACATGGACACGCCCTTCAGGATCATGGCCTCGCCGATGCGGACGCTGACCTGCTCGACCTGCACCAGGCCCTTGGGCGGCGGCAGTTGGGTGCGGGGCGCTTCCGGCGGATATTCGGTGAACAGGTCAACAAGGGTCTGGAAGGCGGCGCGACCCTGAACCACGCCCGACCAGGCCCCCACGACTTGCTCAAGCGGCTGCAGGGCGCGGCTGAGCAGGACCGAGGCCGCGATCACCGCCCCGCCGGAGATCTGGCGCTCGATGGCCAGGTAGGCGCCCAGCCCCAGAGCCAGGGATTGCAGCGCCAGGCGCACGAACTTGATCGCGCCGGTGTATTTGCCGCCGGCGAAGGCCGCCTGGGCCTGCATGTCGGTGGCCACAGTGCGGTCCGTCAGCTGGCGGGCGACCAGCGCATTGCGCATGCCCAGCGCCTTGACCACCTCGGCGGAGTTGGCGGCGGTCTCCTGAGCCATGTAGGCGGCTGCAGCGGCCTCGCCGGCCTTCTGCAGCTTTGGTTTGACCGAACGCTCGTTCAGGATCGCCAGGGTCAGCAGGATTACCCCGCCCAGCAGGGTGATCAGGCCCAGCAAGGGGTGCAGAATGAAACAGAACCCGAGGTAGATCGGTGTCCAGGGCGCGTCGAACAGCGACAGCATGCCCGGTCCGGCCAGAGTCTGGCGGAAGGTGTCGAACTCGCGCATGGCCTGGCCGACGCGCGGTGCGCCGGGGCCCGCGCGGGCCCGTGAGATCAGACGACCCAGAACCTCGCCCGCCAGCAACCGGTCGATTCGCAGGCCGGCGCGCACCAACAGCCGCGACCGCACGTTGTCCAGCAGGGTCAGGGTGCCCAGGGCCAGCACGACGACGATGGTGATGAAGATCAGGGTCATCACCCCGCCGGTCGACATCACCCGGTCGTAGACCTGCAGCATGTAGAGGGTCGGCGCCAGATAGAGGACGTTGACCAGTGCGCTGAAGAAGAACGCCGACTGGAAATGCCGCTTGCACGCGCGCAGCGCCGCGCCGAGCGGTTCGGGGGCATTGGCCAATTCACCGAGCTTGAAAGCCATACCGTCCCACAGCGTGACAAACGCCAACAAAAAGCGGCCGCAACGGCCGCCCGTTCCCCTCAGAGATGGGGTGCTCTTTACTTTAACATGCGGTGAAAGGCGAGAATTTCACGCGTTGAGGCCGAGACGTGTCCAACGGTCGCGGCTAGAAATCAGTCGTGAGCGGCCCACCGATCCTGTTCGTTGTCGACGGCGGCCCCGAAATCGGGGGCGGCCACGTCATGCGAGCCCTGACGCTGGCGCAGACGCTGGCGGAGCGGGGGGCGGCCGTGTCGTTCCTGGCGCCGCCCTTCGTGGTCGAGTTGCTGGACCGCTTCGCGCCTGCGTCGGTCGGCCGCATCGTGACCGCCTTCGGCGAGCCGGAGAACCTTTCCAGAGCGGCGGTCGAAGCCGCGGCGGGATATCGGGCCGTGGTGTTCGACCACTTCAGGCTGGGCGCGCGTGAGCACTACCGGATCGCGGGCGGACGGCCGAGCCTGGCGGTGGACGACCTCGCCGACCGCCGGCTCGGCGTCGACATGGTGCTCGACGTGGGCCCCGACCGCAGGGCCGAGGACTACAAGGACCTGATCGAACCGGGGACGCGACTGCTGCTGGGGCCGTCCTGGGCGTTGGTGCGGCCCGAATTCTCTGCCGCCCGCGACGCCGCCCGGTCGCGGCGGGCGAAGACCGAGACGGTCGGCCGGGTGCTGGTTTCGCTGGGGTTGACCGACGTCGGGGGAATCACCGCGAGGGTGGTGAACCGCCTGCTTCCCCGGCTGGGGGGGGCCGAGCTGGACGTGGTGTTGGGTCGCACGGCGCCTAGCCTTGGCGAAATGCAGCGGTTGGCCGGCCGCGACCCGCGCATGACACTGCAGGTCGAGACCGGCGCCATGGCCGAGCTCTGCGCCGCCGCCGATCTGGCCGTGGGCGCGGGGGGTTCCAGCATTTGGGAGCGCTGCGCCGTCGGCCTGCCGGCCCTGACCCTCGTCCTGGCGGGGAATCAGGAGCCGGGGGCGCGGGCGCTGGCTGCGGCAGACGCCACCGAGGCGGTGGACGCGGGCTCGGACGACTTCGAGGCGGCCTTTGACCGGGCGTTTACAGGCCTTTTCCGCTCGCCGGAACGGCGCGCCCGTATGGGAAGGGCGGCGGCAGCCCTCTGCGACGGCCAGGGCGCCGCGCGGGCGGCCGAAGCCTTCCTTGAAATGGCCGTCCAGACCCCCGACTGACGCCCCCCTTTCGCCTCGATCCGCAAAGCCTGCCCGCGCTCTGTTGCGAGTGCGAAAAGCCCATGCTACATGCCGCCCGGCTTCCACGGGGCCGCCCTTTTGCGAGGGCGGGCTCGAGCGTGCTTTCCCAAGCGCCGCAAAGCTTTCGCCGGGGCGACTTCGCCGCCGGCGCACATGTTACACACCGGGCGACGATCCATTGGCTGACGACATCAGAGAGACCGAAGCCGGGGCGCGATATGCGCGCGCGCTTTTCGACCTCGCCGCCGAGACCGGCGCGACGGACAAGGTTCGCCGTGACCTGAAGTCCCTGAAGGCCATGATGGCCGACAGCGCGGACCTGCGCCGCCTGATCGCCTCGCCGACCTGGTCGGCTGAGGACAAGGGCAAGGGCCTGGTCGCCATCGCCGTGAAGGCCGGCTTCGACATGACCACGGCCAAGTTCCTTGGCCTGATCACCCAGAACCGCCGCGCCGCCGAACTGCCGGGCGTGATCGCCGGCTTCGAGCGCCTCTACGCCGCCTCCACCGGCATGATCGCCGCCGAGGTGACCACCGCCGTCGCGCTCAGCGCCAAGCAGCTCGAGGGCGTGAAGGCCCAGCTGCGCCAGTCGCTGGGCAAGGACCCCGAAATCGAAACCCGCGTCGATCCCACGATCCTCGGCGGCCTGAAGGTGAAGGTGGGCTCGCGCCTGTACGACGCCTCGCTGAAGACTCGTCTCGACCAACTGAAATTCGCCCTCAAGAGAGCGTAAGACCCATGGATATCCGCGCCGCCGAAATTTCGGCCATTCTCAAGTCCCAGATCGCCAACTTCGGCGTTGAAGCCGACGTTTCCGACGTCGGCGCCGTGCTGAGCGTCGGCGACGGCATCGCGCGCATCCACGGGCTGGACAAGGTCCAGGCCGGCGAGATGGTCGAGTTCACCCGCGCCGGTGTGAAGGGGATGGCCCTGAACCTCGAACGCGACAACGTCGGCGTCGTGATCTTCGGCGACGACAAGCAGATCGGCGAAGGCGACGAAGTCCGCCGCCTGGGCGAGATCGTGGACGTGCCGGTCGGCCGTGGCCTGCTGGGCCGCGTCGTCAACCCGCTGGGCGAGCCCATCGACGGCAAGGGCCCGCTGACCAACGTCGCCGAGCGCCGCCGCGTGGACGTGAAGGCCCCGGGCATCATCCCCCGCAAGTCGGTGCACGAGCCCGTGCAGACCGGCCTGAAGGCCATCGACACCCTGATCCCGATCGGCCGCGGCCAGCGCGAGCTGATCATCGGCGACCGTCAGACCGGCAAGACCGCCGTGGCGATCGACACCATCCTGAACCAGAAGTCGGTCAACGCGAACGCGACCAGCGAGGGCGAGAAGCTCTACTGCATCTACGTCGCCATCGGCCAGAAGCGCTCGACCGTCGCCCAGATCGTCAAGACCCTCGAGGAGCACGGCGCGCTCGACTACACCATCGTCGTGTCGGCCACCGCGTCCGAGCCGGCCCCGCTGCAGTTCCTGGCCCCGTTCTCGGGTTGCGCCATGGGCGAGTGGTTCCGCGACAACGGCATGCACGCCGTCATCATCTATGACGACCTTTCCAAGCAGGCCGTCGCCTACCGCCAGATGTCCCTGCTGCTGCGCCGTCCGCCGGGCCGTGAAGCCTATCCGGGCGACGTCTTCTACCTGCACAGCCGCCTGCTCGAGCGCGCGGCCAAGCTGAACGAGGACAATGGTTCGGGCTCGCTGACCGCCCTGCCGCTGATCGAGACCCAGGCCAACGACGTCTCGGCCTACATCCCCACCAACGTGATCTCGATCACCGACGGCCAGATCTTCCTGGAAACCGACCTGTTCTTCCAGGGCATCCGCCCCGCCGTGAACGTCGGCATCTCGGTGTCGCGCGTGGGTTCCTCGGCCCAGATCAAGGCGATGAAGCAGGTGGCCGGCCCCATCAAGGGCGAGCTGGCCCAGTATCGCGAGATGGCGTCGTTCGCGAAATTCGGCTCGGACCTCGATGCCGCTACGCAACGTCAGTTGGCGCGCGGCGAGCGCCTGACCGAGCTGCTGAAGCAGCCCCAGTACTCGCCCCAGTCGGTCGAAGAGCAGGTCTGCGTGATCTACGCCGGCACCCGCGGCTACCTCGACAAGATCGCCGTGGCCGACATCGGCCGCTTCGAATCCGAGTTCCTGTCGCGCCTGCACTCCAAGCACCAGGGCCTGCTCGATGCGATCCGGACCGAGAAGGCGCTGTCCAAGGACCTCGAAGACAAGCTGAAGGCCGCCCTCGAAGCCTTCACCGCGACCTTCGCCTGATCGCCCCGAGCGCTGAGAGAAAGTAGCCCTCGATGGCCAGCCTGAAGGAAATGCGCAATCGGATCGGAAGCGTGAAAGCCACGCAGAAGATCACGAAGGCGCTGCAGATGGTCGCAGCCGCCAAGCTGCGCCGCAGCCAGGACGCCGCCCAGAATGCGCGCCCCTATGCGCTGCGCATGGGCGCGGTGATCGCCAACCTGGCCCAGGGCGTGTCGGGCGAAGGCGCCCCGCGCATGCTCGCCGGCACCGGCTCGGACCAGCGTCACCTCGTTGTCGTCGCCGCCGCCGACCGTGGTCTGGCCGGGGGCTTCACCTCCTCGATCATCCGCATGGCGCGCCGCCACATCGCCGAGCTGCTGGCCGCCGGCAAGGACGTCAGGATCATCACCGTCGGCCGCAAGGCCGCGGTGCAGCTGCGCCGCCTTTACGGCGACCGCTATGTCGCCAGCTATGACATGTCGGGCTTCCGGGTCCTGGACCTGGCCGCCGCCAAGCCGATCGCCGACAAGATCGTCGAGGTCTACGAGGCCGGCGAGACCGACGTGGTCACCCTGTTCTTCAGCCGCTTCAAGTCGGTGGTCCAGCAGACCCCGACCGCCAAGCAGCTGATCCCAGCCGTCGTCGAAGCGGGAGACGGCCCGGCCGTCGACCTGGGCGGCGCGGCCTATGAATACGAGCCCTCGGAAGACGGCATCCTCGAGACCCTGCTGCCGCGCAATCTCACGGTGCAGATCCTCACGGCCCTGCTCGAGAACATGGCCGGCTTCTACGCCAGCCAGATGACCGCGATGGACAACGCCACGCGCAACGCCGGGGACATGATCTCGGCGCTGACCCTGCAATACAACCGATCCCGCCAGGCGCAGATCACCAAGGAGCTGATCGAGATCATCTCCGGCGCCGAAGCCCTTTAAGTCCGAACGGAAGACCAGAAACATGGCAGCCGCCCCCAAGACCGCCGCTAAGAAACCCGCCGCCCCCAAGAAAGCCGCTGCTCCCAAGGCCGCCGCTTCCAAGGCCGCCGCGCCGCGCGCCTCCAAGGCCGTGGCCACGGGCCGCATCGTTCAGGTCATCGGCGCCGTCGTCGACGTCGAGTTCGAGGGCCATCTGCCCGCGATCATGAACGCGCTGGAGACCACCAACCGCGACCAGAAGACCGGCGAAGAGTTCCGCCTGGTTCTGGAAGTGGCCCAGCACCTGGGTGAGAACACCGTGCGCACCATCGCCATGGACACCACCGAGGGCCTGACCCGCGGCCACCCCGTGTCCGACACCGGCGCCGGCATCACCGTTCCGGTCGGTCCCGCCACGCTCGGCCGCATCATGAACGTCATCGGCGACCCGATCGACGAAGGCGGCCCGATCGTCACCGATCACTACTCGGTCATCCACCGCGAGGCGCCCTCGTTCGCCGAGCAGTCGACCTCGTCGGAAGTGCTGGTCACCGGCATCAAGGTCATCGACCTGATGTGCCCCTACACCAAGGGCGGCAAGATCGGCCTGTTCGGCGGCGCCGGCGTGGGCAAGACCGTGACCATGCAGGAGCTGATCAACAACATCGCCAAGGCCTACGGCGGCTACTCGGTGCTGGCCGGCGTGGGTGAGCGCACCCGCGAAGGCAACGACCTCTATCACGAGATGATCGAGTCCGGCGTGAACGTGGCCGGCGGCGGCGGCGAGAGCCGTTGCGCGCTCGTCTACGGCCAGATGAACGAGCCTCCCGGCGCCCGCGCCCGCGTGGCCCTGACCGGCCTGGCGCAAGCCGAGTACTTCCGCGACGTGGAAGGCAAGGACGTGCTGCTGTTCATCGACAACATCTTCCGCTTCACCCAGGCCGGCTCGGAAGTGTCGGCGCTCTTGGGCCGCATCCCCTCGGCCGTGGGCTATCAGCCCACCCTGGCCACCGAGATGGGCAATTTGCAGGAGCGCATCACCTCGACCAACAAGGGTTCGATCACCTCGGTCCAGGCCATCTACGTTCCGGCCGACGACCTGACTGACCCGGCGCCCGCCGCCTCCTTCGCCCACCTGGACGCCACCACCGTGCTGTCGCGCGACATCGCCGCCCAGGCCATCTTCCCGGCCGTGGATCCGCTCGACTCCACCTCGCGGATCATGGACCCGCTGGTCATCGGCGAAGAGCACTACCGCGTCGCCCGCCAGACCCAGGAAATCCTCCAGTCGTACAAGCAACTGAAGGACATCATCGCCATCCTCGGCATGGATGAGCTGTCGGAAGAGGACAAGCTGGTCGTGGCCCGCGCCCGCAAGATCCAGCGCTTCCTGTCCCAGCCGTTCTTCGTGGCCGAGCAGTTCACCAACTCGCCAGGCAAGTTCGTCGAGCTGGCCGACACGATCCGCTCGTTCAAGGCCATCTGCGACGGCGAGTACGATCACCTCCCCGAAGGCGCCTTCTACATGGTCGGCGTGATCGAGGAGGCCGTGGCCAAGGCCGAGAAGATGGCGAACGAAGCCTGATGTCCGACAAGCTCCAATTCTCGCTGGTCGCCCCTGAGCGCGAGGTCTTCAACGGCCTCGTCGACCAGGTCGACGCGTCCGGCGTCGAAGGCGACTTCGGCGTCCTGGCCGGGCACGCCCCGTTCATGACCGCGCTGCGCGAAGGCTTCGTCGTGGTTCGCGACGGCGCCAACATCCGCCGCTTCGAGGTCCAGGGCGGCTTCGCCGACGTCACGCCCGCCGGCCTGACTATCCTGGCCGAACAGGCCAGCGAGGCCGAGGGCACGACCCACTAAGGGTGCTTGCCTTTGGGACCGGACTACGATGATCCTCCCCGGGACCCCGTGGGAGGATTTTTCGTGCGCATGTCCAATGGCTTGATGGCGGCCATCGCGGCGCTCATTCTGGGCCTCACGCCCAACGGCTCGATCGCCTCGCCCCATGCCGCTCCGCCACCAGTTCGCGTGGAGGTCGTACGGCCCAGCGCCGAAGGTCAGATTCTGCTGCGGGAGGCGATCTTCGGTTTCTGCATGCGCACGGTGAACGGTCAGGGCTTGATTGCTGATCACATGGATACGGCGGGTCCGGACTGGCGCGACGTTGGCCAAGTCACCACCACCGGCGGCCTTCAACTGTTCGCCGGGCGCGCCCACAAGCGCACCGGCCTGATCGTCGATATCGCGCCTGAGCACGCCAGCTGCTTCGTGCAGGGGCAGAGCGAAATTGGCGGCGGACTGGCTCAACGGCTCCGCGACGAGATTGCCGCCCTGGGCGCCGTGGTGCTGGATGACCAGAACAC
>JANNVY010000425.1:0-1612 GCA_031408375.1 Pseudomonadota bacterium
ACGAGCCGCTGATCCGCGAGACCCTCGCCGAGTACCTCGTCTCCGAGGGCTTCGAGGTCATGGTCTATTGCTCCGACGACCCGGTCTATGCGCGCAAGCTGGAAGACGCCGGCGCCGCCGCCATCATGCCCCTGGGGGCGCCGATCGGTTCGGGTCTGGGCATCCAGAACCGGGTCAACATCCGCCTGATCGTCGAGGCGGCGAAGGTGCCGGTGCTGGTCGATGCGGGCGTGGGCACGGCCTCGGACGCGGCCATCGGCATGGAACTGGGCTGCGACGGTATCCTGATGAACACGGCCATCGCCGAGGCGAAGGATCCGATCCGCATGGCCACGGCGATGAAGCACGCGGTCATCGCCGGCCGCGAGGCCTATCTCGCCGGCCGCATGGGGCGCAAGCTGTATGCCGATCCGTCGAGCCCGCTGGCAGGCCTGATCTAGCCGCCCTACCGCCGGGCGCGGGCCTGGGCGATAGCGGCCCTGACCGCATCCATGTCGGCGCCGGGCACCAGGGTATCGCCGATGATGAAGCCCGGCGTGCCGTCGAGGTGCAGCTTGGCCGCCAGGGCCTGGATATCGGCCAGCTGGCGGTCGATGGCGACCATGGCCGCGGGATTGTCCAGCGGGCCGGGATCGATGCCGTTGGCGCGCAGGATTGCGTCCACCTGGGCAGGCTGCAGCGGCTTTTGCGCCATCATCTGCTGGTGGACCTGGAGGTAGCGTCCGGAGGGCCGGCTCAGCAACGCCGCCCGCGCGCCGCGTAGCGACGACGGCTCCTGGAAGATGTGGAACTCCTTGAACACGAACCGGACGTCGGGGTTCTCGCGGATGAGGGCCACCACCTGCGGCGAGATGGTTTTGCAGTAGCCGCAGTTGTAATCATAGAACTCGGTGACCGTGATCGTGCCTCTGGGGTTGGCGACGAAATCCCGCGGGTCGCGTTCGATGGCGGCGCGGTTGGCCTTGATCGCGGCGAGGGCAGCCTTTGCGGTCGCCGCACGGTCGTTTTCCTCCAGCTTGGTCATGGCCTCCCGCAGCACTTCGGGGTGCGCCAGCAGGTAGGCGCGGACCTTGGCGTTGAAGGCCGCGTCGGACGGACTTTCCGAGCAGCCGGAGAGGGCCATCGCGAGGCAGGAGACGGCGGCCAGAGCCAGGGTGCGAGAGGTCAAGGGTAGGTCCATCGGTTGGGGTTTCAGCTGCCGCGCGTTTCCCGCGAGAGCGATCTCAGGTCTTCCGGGGTTGGCTCGGACACCAGAACGATGTCGGTCGCCCGGCGCCAGTCCGGCGTGTTCTCCGTGAGGTATTCCCGCGCGCGCATGGCGAAGGCGCGCGCCTCGGCGAGCTGACCGTCGGCGAATTTCGCCTCGGCGGCCGCCAGGCGGGCGGGGCCGGGCTTGTCCAGGGTGTCGTAAGCCTGGGACATGAGGCGCCAGGCGAAGGAGTTGTCGTTCTCGACGCTGAGGGCGCGGTTGAGCTGAGTGATGGCTTCCTCAAGCCGGGTCTTGTCGTTCAGCGCCATCAGACTCTGGGCGTAGTTGACGCGCAGCAGCGGCGCGTCGGGTTTCAGCTCAACCGACCGGGCGTGGGCCACGACCGCTTCGGCGGCGCGCGCG
>JANNVY010000426.1:0-3334 GCA_031408375.1 Pseudomonadota bacterium
CCCATACCCATCAGCAGGCCCCCGATGATGAAGGTGATCTGCCAGCCCGCGAAGTCCGCCAACAGCAGAGCGCCCGCTCCACCCGCCAGACTCGCCGTGCGGAAGCCCAGTTGATAGATCGACGACAGCAGATCAATCGGCACGTCCTCGCTGGCGACCTCAATGCGCCAGGTGTCGATGACGATGTCCTGCGTGGCCGACGCGAAGGCGCCCACCGCGGCGGCGATCGCCAGCGCGCCAAGCCCCGCTGGAGAGTCAGGATGTGAGAAGGCGATGACGCCAATGGCAGCTCCTGCCAGGGCTTGGCAAGTGACCAGCCAGCCACGGCGGCGGCCGAGGAAACCGACCACCGGCAGCCTGGAGTTGACCACCGGCGACCACAGGAACTTGAAGGCATAGGCCAGGCCGATCCAGGACAGGACGCCGATGGTGGCCACCTTGACGCCTGCGTCCGACAGCCAGGCATTGAGCGTGCCGATGAGAAGCACCGCGGGCAGGCCGGCCGAGAACCCCAGCATCAGCATCGCCGCGGTGCGGCGGTCCTGGAATGCGACCTTCAGAACCTTGAGTCCCTTGGGGGCCTCCGGGGCGAGACTGCGGGACCCCTCGGCGCCCGGCCCGATCTTGTCGCTCATGGAAAGCTATCCCCCGGATGGAGCGCCCCCGGCGCCCAAATCAGGAGGCGAGCTTTACGCGACTGTCGCGGTTCGTCCAGCGAATGAGCATCGCGCGCAATGCAGCGGGCTCCAACGGCTTGGTCATGAAGGCGTTCATCCCCGCCTCCAGGCACTCGCGCTTGTCGGATTCGAAGTTGTTTGCGGTGAGCGCGATGATCGGGGTGGCGTCTTCGCGTTCGCGCAGGGCGCGCGCCGTCGCGGGGCCGTCCATGCCCGGCATCCGCATGTCCATCAGCACCAGGTCGTAGCGGCTGTGGGCCATGGCGGCGAGCGCCTCCTCCCCCGTGCCGGCCAGCTCGACCGTGCAGCCTTCCCGCTTGAGCAGGGTCTGGACCAGCAGAGCGTTGACGGGATTGTCTTCGGCCAGCAGCACGCGCACCCCCGCCACCCCGGCGGCGGCGACGCGCTCGTCCTCGGTGCGCGGGCCGGTCTGGGCCGGTGCGCCGGGCGCAATGGCCAGCACCCGCTCGGCCACCGAACAGCGCCGCAGCGGCTTGATCAGGTAGCCGAGGTAGCCGGCGCCGCGATACTTCTCGATCAGGTGCCGCTCTTCGGGTTTGAGCAGGATCAGCGCCTTGCGGCCGCGCGGCTTGAGCACCAGGGACTTGGCGTCGGCGGCCAGGGCGTGATCGACCAGCACGGGCGCATCCTCGGATCCGCCGGTCAGGGCAGCCTCCAGCGACGGCGCCGCCCAGACCTGACCCCCGGCGGCGGCGATCTGCGCCGAGGCCGCCTCCAGCACCTGGGGCGAAGGCGAGGCGATGACGACGGTGACGTCTTCCAGGGGTTGGGTCTTGGCGCCCGCGCCGGTGACGCCGAACGAGGCCTCGAACCAGAAGGTGGCGCCCTTGCCGGGCTCGGAGTCGACGCCGACCTCGCCGCCCATCGCCGCGACCAGCCGCTTGACCACCGCCAGCCCCAGGCCGGCGCCGCCGTAGCGGGTGGCGTGGTGCGGGTCGGCGTGGCCGAACTCCTCGAAGATACGTTCGCGGGCGTCGAGCGGCACGCCCGGCCCGGTGTCGGTGATGGTGAAGCGGACGCGGGCCTTGGAGCCCTTCATCACCGCACCGCAGCGGATCAGCACGCCGCCGGCCTCGGTGAACTTGGAGGCGTTGCCCGCGAGGTTGAACAGGATCTGGCGCAGGCGGCCTTCGTCGGCGACGATCTCAGGCACCGAGGCGTCCACCGCCCAGGCGATCTCCAGGCCCTTTTCGTGGGCCCGGGGGGAGAGCAGTTCGGCCACGCCCTGGACCAGGTTCTCGACGTCGACCGGCGCAGTTTCCAGCTCGACCTTTCCGGCCTCGATGCGGGCGAAGTCCAAGAGGTCGTTGACCAGCCCCAGCATATGCTCGGCCGAGGCTCGAGCGGCCGAAACGTAAGCCTTCTGGGCGCCGTCCATGCGGGTTCGAGACAACAGGCCGAGCATGCCGATGACGCCGTTCAGCGGCGTGCGCATCTCATGGCTCATCAGACGCAGGAACTCCTCCCGCGCCTTCAGCCTGTGCTTCTCGTCTTCACCCATGCTCCGACCATCCCAGGTCCCGCGAATCTCCCGGCGGGAACAAGCACTTACTCTGGGCCCCGTTCGTTAACGGGTCCTAAGCGAGCGGGGTGGTTGGGGAGTGATTGGAATTTGGAATCACGAACCACACGAACCACACGAACCAGGAATCTGCCGCGGTCAGTTCACGAATCGATCGATGCGCGCAGGCGCGCATCCAAAATTCACGAGAAGCCCGAGCCTGAGGCCCGTCGCCATGAGGTAGTTCACGACTTGCGCTCGATGTTCCGTGGCCAGATGGGACACCGCCTTCAGCTCAACGATGATCTGATCAAAGCAGACGAAATCAGGTTCGTAGCGCTGCCGCAAAGCTCGGTTCTTGTAGATCACTGGCAACGCAGGTTTTGAACGAAACGGGATTCCCCGGGCTTCGAATTCGAGGGCGAGGCACTCGTGATAGACGGCTTCCAGAAAGCCGGATCCCAAAGTCTTGTTGACCTCGAAAACCGCGCCTTGAATCCGAAACACTTCGTCTGCCAATACGACCTGACGGGCGGGCGGCGCTGGTTCGTGTGGTTCGTGTGGTTCGTGATTCAAAACTAACCCCCCGTCCGCATCCGCTCCGCCGGGGTTGTGGGCTCGAGGGTCGAGCGGCGGTGGATCAGGGCTTCGGCGATATGGCGGCGCAGGACGCCGGTGGCGCCTTCGAGGTCGGCGATGGTGCGGGCCAGGCGCAGGGTGCGAGTCCAGCCCCGCGCGGTGAGGCCGCCCAGTTCGGCGGCCTTGGTCAGCAGTGCTTGGCCGGCGGCGTCGGGGGCGGCGATGATGTCGAGCGCGGCGCCCGATGCGGTGGCGTTGAGCGCAGCGGTCTCGGGCAGATCCGCGGCGTCAGCGCGCTCGGCCTGGGCCTGGCGCGCGGCGGCCACGCGGGCGGCGGCCTCGGCGGTGCCTTCCGAGGGCGGCGGCAAGGCGAGGTCGGCGGCGGTCACCGGCGGCACCTCGACCTGCACCCGGGAAGCCGTCTGCGCCTGCGGCTAGGCCGGAGGCTTACCGGGTCCGCAACCTCAGCCGCGGCGCGATCAGCCAGGCCAGCGGGGTCGAGATCACGAGGGTGGCACCGATCATCCACCAGAGGGCGGCCATCATCTCCGCGGCC
>JANNVY010000427.1:0-9797 GCA_031408375.1 Pseudomonadota bacterium
TCCGGTCACCGACGCGGACATTGCCGTCAACGACCTGCTCATGGAGCGGCTGCGCGGCGCGCGGCCGGACTATGGCTGGCTGTCGGAAGAGACCGCCGACGGTCCCGACCGGCTGTTGAAGTCGAAGGTCTTTGTGGTCGACCCCATCGACGGCACGGTCGCCTTCATGAAGAACAAGCCCTGGTGGAGCGTGGCGCTGGCCGTGGTCGAGGAAGGGGTTCCGACCGCCGCGGTGGTCTATGCGCCGGCGCTGAACGAGAGTTTCGCCGCCGTCGCCGGGGGCGGGGCGACGCTGAACGGCGCGGCCATCCAGGCCAGCGACGCCACGACTCTGGACGACGCCGCAATGCTGGCCGACGCGGCCCTGTTCGACCGGCCGATCTGGCCCGACCCCTGGCCGGTGATGCGCTTCGACAAGCGCAACTCGATCGCCTACCGCATGGCCCTGATCGCGGCCGGCGCCTTCGATGCCGCCATGGCGTTGTCGCCGAAATGGGACTGGGATGTCTGCGCCGGCGCCCTGATCGCAACGGAGGCCGGCGCGAAGGTCTCCGACCACCTCGGCCGCCCCTATCACTTCAACCGCCCCGACCCGCGTCAGGCCGCCCTGGTCTGCTCGGCGCCCGCGCTTCACCCGTTGATCCTCAAGCGTTGCGCGCCTATCCACCTTCCCGACCTGTTCTAGGACTGAACCCATGCCCGACACCGCCGAAGAAAAACAACTGCTGCACATCGTCATCGGCGGCGAGCTGAAGAGCCTCGACTCCACTGAGTTCCGGGATCTGAAGAAGGTCGAGCTGGTCGGCGCCTACGGCAGCTACGGCGAGGCGCGCAATGCCTGGAAGTCCAAGGCTCAGGCGACGGTCGACAATGCGCTGATGCGCTACTTCGTGATCCACGCCCACAAGCTCATGGACCCCACCAAGGACGTGCGTTGAGTCTTTGGCGCTCCGCTACTCGCGCCGGAGCAGCCGGTCCGACAGCAGCGTCCCCCACCACGAGGCCTTGAAGGCCGCCTTGATGGCCTTGGGGTCGTAGGCAGGGCTTTCGACCCACTCCAGGAAGCTCAGGCCCTGCGACTTGCCGTCGCTGAGGTAGCGCTCGAAGGTGTAGTCCAGCACGCCCGCCTTGCCGGCCTTGAAGTGGCCGCGGCGGATGAAGCCGAGTTCGGCCACCGCCTGCTCGATCGGCTCGCCGAGGCGGAAGTGACGGTACAGTACAGCCAGCAGCCCGGCCCGGTCCGCGCCGGACTTGCAGTGCGCCAGCGCCGGATACCTGATGGTCTCGAACATCAGCTTGATCGCCCGCACCTGATGAGCCGTCGGCACATCGCGGGATTTCAGCGGGGCTTCGACCAGCGTCAGCCCAAGCTGTTCGCAGGCGGCGTCCTCGATGGCGCCCCCTAGCCGGTCATGGCGGCCGCGCAGGTCGATCACCGTCTGCAGCCCCCGGTCGCGCCAAGCCTTCAGCTGAAAGGGCCAAGGCTGGCTGGTGGTGAAGAAGTCCGCGTCGATGCGTTTCACATTGGGGAAGAGCGGGCGCAGGAAGGCGAAATCGCTGACCACGAAATCCCACCAGGCCTTGCGGCGGCCCTGCGGCGTGGTGAGGTCATCGGTGGCCAAGGCGGTCGTCTCCGCGTGCATTCAGCGTCGCCTCGTCTAGGGCGCGGACACGCGTTTGGGAACAGTCTGGCGCAATCGCCCCTTGATCGGCAGCCAAGAAGGCGCAGATTCAACCCCTGAACCGCAAGGATCCACGCCCATGACGGTCATCGTCCTGTCCCTCGCCGCGCTCGCGGTCGTCGCCCTGGTGGCGGCGGTCGCCTCCAAGTGGGACAAGAAGCAGCCCAACGAAGACCCGGACCTCCGAACACGCTCCCATATTACGGCGGAGCAGAGATCGGCCGCCATCAGCGCGGCCGCCATGGCCGGCATGAAGAATCGCAAGGACCACTAGCCGTGGACGGCACGCAGATCATGGCTCTCGTGGGCCTAGGTGCGGCGCTGGTGATCGCCGTCATGAACCTGCGCGGCGCGCGGCAGTGGCAGAAGGACGAACGCCGGCTGCGCGAGCCCGAGCGCGAGCCCGAGCGCGAGGCCGAACGCAAGCCGAAGGGGTTCGGCGGACCGTGGGGCGACTGATCGCCCGCTTGACTTTGCACCCCCCAACGCCGACCGAACGGCCATGACCGACAAGCCCCGGCGGCCCGCCAAGGCGCCGATGTCAGAGATGCCCACGAAGGCGTTGCTGCTGCGTATGTGGCGCGACTACCTGCGCCCGCGCTGGCTGCCGATGCTGGCCTCCATGATCCTGGCGGGTGGGTCGGCCTGGATCACCTACAAGGTCGCCGACCTGCTGAAGCCGGCGATCGATAACATCGGGGCCGAGCCCGGCAGCGCCGGCGCCGCCATCTGGATGAGCATTCCCTTGGCCTTCATGGGACTGGCCGTGGGACGCGCCCTGATCCAGATCGCCCAGACCAACATCGTCAGCCGCGTCGGCCACGGCCTTGTCAGCCAGATCCAGGTTCAGCTTTTCGAGCGGCTGGTCCACGCCGACCTGGCGCGACTGCGAACCACCCACTCCGGCGCCTATGTCTCGTCGGTCTTGTTCGATGCCGGGCTGATCCGCCAGGCGGCCACGGACGGCGTGGTCAAATACACCCAGCAGTTCCTGACGGCGCTCTTCCTGCTGGTCGCCCTGATGTGGATGGACTGGGTGCTGGGACTGATGGTGTTGGCGGTGGCCCCAGTGGCGACCCTGCTGATCCGCCGCTTTTCCAAGCGCGCCAAGAAGGCGATCCGCGGCGCCATGGCGGAGACCTCCAGCCTATCCACCGCCCTCATGGAAAGCCTCGACGGGGTGAAGATCGTCAAGATGGAGGGCCGCGAGGACTTCGAGGTCGGGCGCGTCCAGGCCGTCGTCAGCCGCCGTCAGGGGTTCCTGGTCAAGGGGTCCACCACCAAGGGCTCGGCAGGGCCGATCATGGAAATGGTCATGACCTTCGCGCTCGCCGGCGTGATGGCCTATGTCGGCTGGCGCTCGCAATCGGGCGCCATGTCGGTCGGCGACTTCGGCAAGTTTGTCGCCTCGCTGCTGCTGCTGGGCAAGGCGATGCAGGACCTGGCCCAACTTCAGGCGACCATGAGCGAGGGCCTGGCGGCATCGCGCCGCCTGCTGGGGGGCATAGACATCGAACCGGAGGTGCAGGACACGGCGTCTCCCAAGCCCCTGCCCGCGGGCCCCTCGGAGATCGTCTTCGACAAGGTCTCCTTCGCCTACCACGCCGATGCGCCGGCGCTGTCGGCCCTGTCGATCCGCGCCGCGCCGGGCGAGACCATCGCTCTGGTCGGTCCCTCGGGCGGCGGCAAGACCACCATCCTGAACCTGATCCCGCGCTTCTACGATCCCGATACCGGCGTGGTCAGCATCAACGGCATGGATGTGCGCGAGACCTCGATGCACGAGCTGCGCAACCAGATCGGCCTGGTCATGCAGGAGCCGTTCCTGTTCGACGACACCATCCGCGCCAACATCGCCTACTCCCGCCCCGATGCGACCGACGCCGAGGTCCAGGCCGCCGCCGAAGCAGCCGCCGCCCACGAGTTCATCGAGGCCCTGCCCAGGGGCTATGACACCAGCGTCGGCGAGGCGGGGGCACGCCTGTCCGGCGGCCAGCGCCAGCGCATCGCCATCGCCCGCGCCTTCCTGAAGAACGCGCCCATCCTGCTGCTGGACGAAGCCACCAGCGCGCTGGACACCGAGAGCGAAGCCAAGGTGCAGGAGGCGCTGGAACGCCTGATGCAGGGCCGCACCACGGTGTTGATCGCCCACCGCCTGTCCACCGTGCGCAACGCCGATCGCATCTACGTCATCGAAGCCGGCAAGGTGGTCGAGCAGGGGACCCACGCCGCCCTGATCCGCAAGGGCGGCCTCTATTCACGCCTCGCCAAGGGCCAGGACCTGGACGCCGTCCAGCCGGTCGCCGGCGCCGCGGAATGAAGTCCCTGTTCCATGCGTCCTGGGTGCAGGCGACGCTTGCCTCGCTGATGGCGGGCTGGATGCGATTCTGCCTGTCCACCATGCGGCTGACGGTGGAGAACCGTGGTGCGGCCGAAGGCGTGTGGGACGCCGGTGGCGGGGTCATCGTCTGCTTCTGGCATTCGAAGATCGCGCTCTCGCCCGCGGCCTGGGACTTCGAGCGCGGCCAGGAACCCCGAGCCCTGATCTCACAATCGGTGGATGGCGAGGTCATTGCCCGCGCCATCGGCATGTTGGGCATCCCCGCCATCCGGGGCTCCTCGACCAAAAAAGACCACCGGGGCCGCCTGAAGAAGAAGGGCGGCACAGATGCCTTCCGCGAACTGCTCCGCTGGGTGAAGGCCGGCAATTGCATCGCCATCACGCCCGACGGTCCCCGCGGTCCGGCCCGGGAGATGGCCGAGGGCGCCATTCTGATCGCGCGCATGACCAAGGCGCCGGTGCTGATGATGGGGCTCGCGGCGCGACCCGCGATCCGGATGAACACCTGGGACAAGGGTCTGATCCCACTGCCGTTCGCGCGCGGCGCCGTCGTCTGGGGCGACCCTGTGATCGAGCTTGAGGACACCCAGGAGGCCCGGGACCGCTGGACGGCGCGGTTGACCGAGCTTGAAGACCGCGCCGAGGCGCTGGTCGCGTGATGTTGGGCCTGGAACTTTATCGAGCAGTCACGGGCCTGCTGGAGCCGCTCGCGCCGCTGCTGCTCGACCGCCGGGCCAAGCAGGGCAAGGAAGACTTCGGCCGCATCGGCGAGCGCATGGGCCGCGCCTCGGTCCCCCGCCCCAGCGGCCCGCTGATCTGGCTGCACGGGGTCAGCGTCGGCGAGAGTGTCTCGCTGCTGCCTCTGGTCGATCAGCTGAGGAAGGCGCGGCGCGATGTCCATGTGCTGGTCACCTCCGGCACCGTGACCTCGGCCGAGCTGCTGGCCAAGCGCCTGCCCGCCAACATCATCCACCAGTTCGCACCCGTCGACGCGCCGCACGCCGTGGGGCGCTTCCTCGATCACTGGAAGCCCGACGTCGGCATCCTGGTCGAGAGCGAGTTGTGGCCCAACCTGATCTTCGACGCCCGCCAGCGCGGTGTGAAGCTGGTGCTGGCCAGCGCCCGGATCACCGAGAACACAGCCAGGAACTGGTCGCGGTTCCGCAAGACCGCCGCCCAACTGCTGGGCTGTTTCGACCAGATCCTGGCCCAGGACGGCGAGACCGAGGCGCGGCTGGAGGCCCTGGGCCGTCCCGCCGACGGACGGCTGAACCTGAAGTACGCCGGCGATCCCCTGCCCTACGACGCCAAGGCGCTGGCGGCGGTGAAGAAGGCCGCCCAGGGACGGCCGGTGCTGCTGGCCGCCTCGACCCATGCGGGCGAGGACGAACTGGTGCTGGACGCCTACCAGGCGCTGGACGCCGACCAGCGCGGCAATCCCATGCTGGTCATCGTGCCGCGCCACCGCGAGCGCGGCCCCGACATCGCCGAGATCAGCCGCGGCATCGGTTTCGCCACCGGCCGCCACGGCGAGGGCGACGCCTTCTCCGGCGGCTGCGACGTCTATGTCGCAGACAGCCTGGGCGAACTGGGCTTGTGGTTCCGACTGGCCCACGCGGCGCTGCTGGGCGGCAGCCTGTTGCCGGACATCGGCGGGCACAATCCGCTTGAGGCCGTGCGGGTCGGGACGCCGGTCTCCTCGGGCCGCTTCGTGGCCAACTGGTCCGGCGTCTATCGCGACCTTGAGGCGGCGGGGCTGGCGACCATGCTGGACGACACCGCCGACATCACCAAGGCCTGGGAGCACGCGCTCGACACCGCCGACGCGCGCAAGGCTGTCCAAGCCAAGGGCGCCGCCATCCAGCAGGCCCGCGAGCAGGAGCTGGACGCCGCGGTGCAAACCATCACGGCCCTGCTGCCATGAGCCTGTCGACCCCGCGCTGGTGGTACGTGCGCAAGGGCGGACCGGGGCAGGTGCGCCGCACGCTCCTGAAGCCGATCTCCTGGATCTGGGCCTGGGCCACCGCGCGGCGGGTGGCCAAGGGGCCGGGCATCGATCCCGGCGTGCCGGTGATCTCCGTCGGCAACCTGACCATGGGCGGGTCGGGCAAGACGCCGGTGGTGCGCGAGGCGCTGAGGATCCTGCGCGAGGCAGGCATCGACGCCCACGGCCTGTCGCGCGGCTACGGCGGCAAGCTGGCGGGGCCGCTGCGGGTGGATCCCGAGGCCCACACCGCCGGGGACGTGGGCGACGAGCCGATTATGCTGGCCGGGGACGGGGCCTTCTGGATCGCCCGTGACCGCGTCGCCGGAGCCCGGGCCGCCCTCGCCGCCGGGGCCGAGGCCATCGTGCTGGACGACGGCCACCAGAACCCGGCGCTGAAGAAGTCCCTTTCGCTGGTCGTTGTCGACGGCGAGACCCGGGGCGGCGAATGGCCCTTCGGCGACGGCGCGGTGTTTCCGTCAGGCCCGATGCGCGAACCCTTGAAGGCCGGGCTGGCGCGGGCGGACGCGGTGGTGCTGCTGCTGCCCGCCGACATGGAAGCGCCCGATGACGAGCTGATCGCCCAGTTCACCGCCCTGCCCGTCCTGATCGCCCGGCTGGAGGCCGCCGCCCCGCCGCCCAAGGGTCCGCAAGTCGGCTTCGCGGGCGTCGCCAAGCCGTGGAAGGTCGAGCGCGCGTTGCGCGCCGCCGGCTGCGACCTGATCGATTTCGCCAGCTTCCCCGACCACGCGGCCTTCGACGAGGGCGCCCTGCGCACGCTGCAGGCCGTAGCCGAGGATCAGGCGGCAGGGCTGGTGACCACGGAGAAGGACTGGGTGCGCCTGACACCGAAATGGCGCGAACGCGTGGCCGCCTGGCCGGTCCGCGCACGCTTCGAGGACGAGGCCGCGTTCCGCAACCTCGTCCACGTCAAGGACTGGACCCCGCCAACGGCAAAGAAACCCCGGCCCCGCCGCAAGGCGAAGCCCAGAGCCTAGCGTCGAACTCATCCAGCTCGGTCGGCTCCGCAGAGCCTTCTCCCCTTGCGGGAGAAGGTGGCCCGGCTTGCCGGGTCGGATGAGGGGTGTCGGCTGGACCTATCCGGACAAGGCGACGCTTGCACCCCTCATCCGGTCGCTCTCGCGACCACCTTCTCCCGCAAGGGGAGAAGGCGTGTAAGTCGTGACCTTACCGCCGGTAGACCACCCCGCCCTTCATCACGAAGCTGACGCGTTCCAGCGTGCGCACGTCGCTCAGCGGGTCGCCACGGACGGCGATGAGGTCGCCTTCCATGCCGGGCTTCAGGCGACCGATCTTGTCGCCGAGCCGCAGGTGCTGGGCGGCGCCGACGGTGGCGATCTGGATGGCCTGCAGCGGGGTGAAGCCGGAGCGCATCAACAGCGCGAACTCCTGGGCGTTGTCGCCGTGGTTGGAGACGCCCGAGTCGGTGCCGAAGGCGAACAGCACGCCGGCGGCGCGGGCGCGGCTGGCGGCGTCAATCATCATCGGGCCGGCCTGCATGGCCTTGACCGCCTGGTTGGGCAGCAGCCGCCCGGCCTGGGCCTCGCGCATCACGAAGTCGCCGGCCAGCAGGGTGGGCACCAGATAGGCGCCGCGGTCCTTGAACAGCTTGATCGAGGCGGCGTCGAGGTAGGAACCGTGCTCGATGGAGTCGAAGCCGGCGCGCAGGGCGGCGTTGATGCCGTCGACGCCGTGGGCGTGGGCGGTGACCTGGCGGCCCAGCTGGTGGGCGGTCTCGGCGATGGCCTTCAGCTCTTCGTCGGTCATCTGCTGGGCCAGGCCGGCGGCGGTGTTGGACAGCACGCCGCCCGTGGCCGTGACCTTGATGACGTCGGCGCCGCGCGAGACCTGCTCGCGCACGGCCCGGCGGCAATCGTCCGGGCCCGAACACGCCGAGGTGCGCGCCAGGGTGTGCATGACGTCTTCGCGGTAGCCGTGGATGTCGGCGTGACCACCGGTCGGCGTGATGGTCGCGCCCGCCGCCAGGATGCGCGGTCCGGAGATCCAACCTTTGTTGATCCCGTCGCGCAGGGCGAAGATGGCGTCGCCGCCGTCGGCCGCGCCCACGTCCTGGATAGTCGTAAAGCCCGCCCGCAGGGTGATCATGGCGTAGCGGGCGCCGGAGATCGCGAAGTCGGCCTCGGACATCAGCACGCCGTTGTGGCGGTTGGCCGGCCCGCCCTCATCGAGGATGTGGACGTGGCTGTCGATCAGGCCCGGCAGAACGAACGAGTCGCGCAGGTCGATGACCTCGCCGTCGGCCCCGCCGACGTAGCCCGGGCGGATCTCGGAGACCTTGCCGTTGACCACCACGATGGTCTGCTCGGTGGCGACCTGCCCCGTCGAGGGATCGGCCAGCACGCGGCCAGCCTGGACGTATTTGATCTCGGGCGCCGGGGTCTGGGCGATGCTGTGCGCGCCCCAGGCGACCGCCGCCAGGATCGCGGCGCAGGCCGCCGCTATGGTCCGTTTCATGCAATTCCCTCCAGCACTCGATGTGCAGCATAAGGACGCACTGACCCATACCCAAGCTTGATCCGGTGCGACCTTTTGGGTTTATGACCGGCTTGGGGGCGTTAGTCGGAGTACCAGCATGCGACTATCCCGGCGTGGGCTCATTCTCGGCGGTGCGGCTCTTCTGACCGCCTGCGCGACCACCAGCCGCCAAGGTTCCCTTGACCTGGCCTCGGTATCCCCGGTGGAACTGCCGCCGGTCGTGACCCCGATCGAGCCGGTCGTGGCGGCCGCGCCCAAGGTGGTGATGGACCCCCAGGGTTTGATTCGTAAGGACCTGCTGGAAGCCGGGCTGAAGGCGCTCAAGGGCCACGGCGAACGTGTTCCGAACCGGGACGTCATGTTCCTGGTCGACTTCGACCGCCACTCGTCCCAGCCCAGAATGTACCGCCTGAAGCTGGATGACGGCCGGGTGGACATGTTCCGAACCGCCCACGGCCGCGGCTCCGATCCGATGCACACCGGCTTCGCCCAGATGTTCTCCAATGTGCCGGAGAGCTACACCTCCTCGGTCGGGTCCTACGTTACCGCCGGCATGAGCACGGGCGTGGTGCACAACGAGAACGTCCTGCTGGACGGCCTGGACTACTCCAATTCCCGCGCCCGCGAGCGCGCCATCATCGTCCACGGCGCCGACTACTGCGACCCCAGCTACCTGCGCCGCTTCGGCAAGCTGGGGCGGTCGAACGGATGCTTCTCGGTGTCGAACGAGGACCTGGCGACGCTGCGCCCGGCGATGGCGTCCGGACGCCTGATCTTCGCGGCGCACTAATCCTTGCATGGGCTTGGTCGCGCGCGATCGACCGCTTAACGTGCCCATGTGTCACGCTATTTCGTTTCGTGTGAATGTGGTGGTCGCGGCGAATTGTTTGTTCGCCCGATTACGGAGCCCGTCTTCTGTGATGCATGCGGCGCGCAGCTCAAGGCTGAAGAACACCCGATCAAATACGATGGCGTTCGCTACCGAATAAGGATCACCGCTGGCGATCCCGCAGACATTGAACAGATCAAGGCGGTCGCCGCGACCGCGAACTGCAACTACGTACAGGCTCGAACCATCGTGGCCAAAGGCGACGGTCAGGTCTTCGAGGGCCGCGCCTTCGATGTTTGGGCCAAACGCATCGAGCTTGAAGCATTAGGCCTTGGAGTAGCTATCGAGCCCAAATTTCCCTGGGCTTGAAGGCGCGCACTAACCCCGCTCCAGCGCCCGCCACCCAATGTCCGACCGGTGGAAGCCGCCCGGCCAGTCGATCTT
>JANNVY010000428.1:0-3483 GCA_031408375.1 Pseudomonadota bacterium
TCAGCCCGATCTGGCTGTAGATGTTCAGGGTGGAGTCCGCCATGAACAGGGCGAACAGTCCGCCGGCCGCCGCAAGGGGCACAGTCAGCATGATGATGGCAGGGCTGATCCAGCTCTCGAACTGGGCCGCCAGCACCAGAAAGACCAGCAGCAGCGCCAGGCCGAAAGCCAGCCCCACCGCACCGCTGGATTCCAGCAGGTCGCGGGCCTGTCCGCCCCATTGGATGACAGGGCCGGCCTGTTGCTTGGCGGCTTCGGCGCGGAAGAACTCGATGGCGTCGCGCGCCGTGTAGCCAGGAGCGAGTTGGGTGGTCAGGGTGATGGCGCGCTGTCGGTTCAGTCGGCGTCGGTCGGGCGTGTCACCCTCGACCCGGGTGGTGACCACCGAGGACAGAGGGATCAGTTGGCCGGAGCCGGAGCGCACGTAGAGGGTCTCAAGGTCCGACTGGTTGCGGCGGTCGGCGATCTCGGTCTGCAGGACGACATCGTATTCCTGGCCGCCGCGGATGTAGGTGGTGGCCCGCCGCGACCCGAACATGGTCTCCAGGGCCGACCCGACATCAGTGGCCGACACACCCAGCGCCGCGGCCTTCTCGCGATCGACGTCGACCACCAGGCGCGGGGCAGTGGGCTCGTAGTCCAGGCGCGGCCGCTCCAGCCCCGGATTGTCGCGCGCGGCCGTCATGATCGGCGCGATCCAGCTGGCCAGCTCGCTGTACTCGGGGCCGGTGATGATGAATTCAACGTTGGAGCCACCCGCGCCCTGGCCGCCCCCGCGCTGGAAGGGGCCGCGAACAGAGGCGGAAGTGCGCGCACCGGTGATGGAGCCCAACTCCCGGTTAAGGGCGGAGGCGATCTCTTCGGCCGAGCGGTCGCGTTCGCCCCAGTCCTTGAGGATCAGAACACCGCTGGCGCTGTTGAACTGGCCGCCGCCAAACCCGGGAGCGTTGACGATGTAGCGCTCGACCTCGCCGCCCTCGCGCAGGCGCTCGAAAATGGGTTCCAGTTTCATGGCCTCGGCGCGGATATAGTCGAAACCGGCGCCCACCGGCCCCTGCACCGAGATATCGACGCGCCCGCGGTCCTCCGAAGGCACCAACTCCTCAGGCAGGGTGATGAACATCAAGACTGCCGCTGCGCCCACCACCAGCACCACGCCGCCGGCCGCGAAGGACGCCACGCGGGTGGAAAGCAAGGCTTCCAGGGACGCCTTGTAGGAGTCGCGCAAGGCATCCATGCCGCCGTTCACAGCGCGCGCCAACCAGCCCTCGGTCCGCGCCGGGCGCAGGATCTTGGACGCCAGCATGGGCGACAGGGTGAAGGCCAAGAAGGCCGAGAAGGCCACCGCCGCAGCGATGGCCACTGCCAGCTCGACGAACAGCCGGCCGATCTGGCCCGGCAGGAACATCAGGGGCGCGAACACCGCGAGCAACACTACGGTGGTGGCGACCACGGCAAAGAACACCTGCCGCGTGCCCCGCTCGGCAGCCACCGCGGGCGGCTCGCCCATGTCGATACGGCGCTGGATGTTCTCTGTGACCACGATGGCGTCATCGACCACCAGCCCGATCGCCAGCACCAGGGCCAACAGGGTCAGCAGGTTGAGTGAAAAGCCCAGGGGCGCCAGCACGATGAAGGTCGAGAGCAGGCAGATCGGGGCGACGATGGACGGGATGAAGGCCGCTCGCAGGGTGCCCAGGAAGAGGAAGTTGACCAGCGACACCAGGGCGATGGCGATGCCGATGGTGACCCAGACCTCGTGGATGGCTTCGGCGGTGAACAACGAGTTGTCGACCGCCACCACCATCTGCGTGCCCTCCGGCAGACTTGGCAGCATCTCGGCGACCACTTCGCGAACGCCTTTGGAGATGTCGAGATCGTTGGCCTGGGACTGGCGGGTGATGCCAATGGCGACCTGATCAACGCCATTGCCGCGGAACAGGCGACGGCGCTCCTGGGGCGCCTCCTCGATGCGCGCCACGTCGCCCAGGCGGGTGACGTAGTTTGTCTGGAGCGCCGCGGCCGGCTGGCCCGAGCCCGTCGTCGTCGCCCCCGCCGAACCCACCGTGCCGATCGGCAGTTGGGCGAAGTCCTCCGGCGTGGCATAGCCTCGCCGCACCCGGATGGTGAAATCCTTGGCCTCGGACTCCAGGAAACCGGCGGGCAGCTCTGCGTTCTGGCGTTGCAAGGCCTGCTGCACGTCGCCGACCGTAAGTCCCCGCGCCGCCAGGGCGTCCGCGTCCAGCCAGATCCGCATGGCGTAGCGCGCATCGCCAAAGATGTTGGCCTGGGCCACCCCGGGCACGGTCGAGAACCGCTCGACCAGATAGCGGTCGGCATAGTCGGTGAGCTGCAGGCGATTGAGCGTGCTGGATGACAGGTTGAGGATGATCACCGGCGATGAGTCGGCGTCGGCCTTGGCCACCTGGGGGGCGTCGGCCTCATTGGGCAGATTATTCACCACGCGCGATACCGCGTCCCGGACATCGTTGGCCGCGTCGTCGATGTTTCGGTCGAGCTTGAACTCGATGGATATCCGCGACTGGCCGTCTCGACTGGTCGAGCTGATCCGGTCCACGCCCTGGATGCCGGCGATCTGGCGTTCGATGATCTCGGTGACGCGGCTTTCGATCACCTCCGCCGAGGCGCCTGTGTAGTTGGTGGACACCGACACCACAGGCGGGTCGACGTTGGGCAGTTCACGGATCGGGAGAACGAAATAGGCGGCCGCACCGATAACGCAGAGCAGTATCGCGGCGACGGCCGCGAAGACCGGGCGGCGAACCGCGAGGTCGGAGATCATCATCGCTGGGCAGCCCTCGCCGGTCGCTCTCCGCCCCGCGCGCCGCGATCACCGCCCTGGCCGGCCAGCTTGACCGGGGCATTGGGCTGGATGCGGTTGAGCCCCGAGGCGACGATGCGATCGCCCGGCTTCAGGCCCTCAAGGATTTCGACGAAACCGCCCTCGGCGGCGCCGCGCCGGACCGTGGTACGCTGTGCGACGAGGCCCTCTCCAGGCTCCTCGACGATCTTGAAGGCAAAGGCGGTATCGCCCTCAAACTGGACCGCGGCCTCGGGCGCAGCCGGCGCCATGCGGGCGCCGCGCTCGATGGTGACTTTCAGCATCATGCCCGGGCGCAGCACGCCACCGAGGTTTGGAATTTCGGCGCGGGCGGTGATGGCGCGGGTGCGCTCGTCGATGCGGCTGTCCAGCAGGGCTATACGACCCCTGAAAGTCTGACCTGGGAAAGCGTCGGCTCGGGCCGCGATGGGCATGCCAGCGCGTAAGACACCGAGGTAGCGCTCCGGGACCGGGAAATCGACACGCATCACGCTGACATCGTCCAGCGTCGCAATTTCCGCACCGGGATTGATAAGGGCGCCGGCCGTCACATCCGTCAAACCGACCACGCCTGCGAACGGCGCTCGGATCACCCGGTCGCCCTGGCGGGCTTCGGCAGCGCGCAGCTGGGCGCGCGCGGT
>JANNVY010000429.1:0-6640 GCA_031408375.1 Pseudomonadota bacterium
CTCGATCCGCCGAAATACGGGCGCGGCCCTGACGGCCAGGTCTGGCGCCTGTTCGAGGACCTGCCGGAGTTGGCCAACCTCTGTGCGCAGCTGTTGTCGGACAAGGCCTCCTTCTTGTTGTTGAACGCCTATGCGGCGCGGGTGTCGGGCCCGGCCCTGGCCCACCTGCTGGCCGAGGCCGTGGGTGAGCGGGGTGGGCGCATCGAGTGGGGAGAGCTGGCCCTGGTCGAGGACCAGCAGGATGGGCGCGAAATCGGGCTCAGCTTTTTCGCCCGCTGGGAGGGCTGATGAGCATCCGCGACGTCTCCTCCCTGACCAACGAGACGGTGAAGGCCGTGCGCGCGCTGCACATGCGCAAGGCGCGCAACGAGACGGGGCTGTTCCTGGCCGAGGGGCTGAAGTTTGTCACCGAGGCGATCGAGCTGGGTCACGCGCCCCGGACCCTGCTGGTCGGCAAGGACGCGCGCTCTCACCCACTGCTCGACGCCGCCAAGCAGGCGACACTTAAGGCTGATGGCGAAATCCTGATCGTAACCAACGAAATCCTGGAAAAGATTTCGCGGCGCGACAACGCCCAGACGGTGCTCGCCACCTTTGACCAGCGCTACACCCCGCTCAATGCCATCGACCCGACGCGTGCGCCCTGCTGGGTGGCGCTTGAGCAGGTCCGCGACCCCGGCAACCTGGGGACCATCATCCGTACCGCCGACGCCGCCGGTTGCGGCGGGGTGATCCTGGTCGGCGAGTGCTGCGATCCGTTTTCGACCGAGGCGGTACGCGCCACCATGGGCTCGATCTTCGCCGTGGATCTCGCGCGCGCCAGTCTAGCGGACTTCCTTGCATGGCGGGCCAGCTGGCCGGGCTCGGTTGTCGGCGCGCGCCTTCAGGCCAGCGAGGACTATCGGGCTGCCGCCTACCGGGCGCCCGTCCTGGTGCTGATGGGCAATGAGCAGGCCGGCCTCACCGCCGAGGCCGCCGCCGTCTGCGACGTGAACGTGAAGATTCCGATGCGCGGCCGTGCCGACAGCCTGAACCTTTCGGTGGCGACCGGCATCATGGTCTATGCGGCGCTGGAGGGGGTCGGAGCCTAGGTCCCGCGCGGCTTGGCCCGCGTGGTCGGCGGCGACCGGGTGGGGTCTTCGGGCCAGGGGTGTCGCGGATGGCGGCCGCGCATGTCCTTGCGGACGTCGGCCCACGAGCCCTTCCAGAAGGCGGGCAGGTCCCTCGTTAGCTGCACCGGGCGGCGCGCCGGCGACAGCAAGGCCAGGGTCAGGGGTCGGCCGCCAACCGAGGGGTGCCGGGTCAGGCCGAACAGCTCCTGCACCCGCACCTCGACCAGCGGCCCGCCCTCCGCGGCATAGTCGATGCGGAAGGACGAGCCTGTGGGCGCCTGGAAGCGCTCGGGGGCTTCAGCGTCCAGCCGACGCCGCAGCTCCCACGGCACGAGCGCATCCAGCGCGTTGGAAAGCAGGCCATCGGTCAGTTGCGCCAGGCTGGCCTTGCCGGCGAGGTGGGGCGCCAGCCAGTCCTCCAGGCTCGTTTCAAGGGCGATATCGGACAGGTCCGGCCACACGGGATCTGTGGCGCGCAGAAATCCGACCCGCTCACGCAGCCCCCCGGCTCGCTCACCCCAACCCAGGGAACCGACACCCTTGCGGCGCACCTCGTCCAGCAGGGCCTGTTCGACCATTGCGGCGTCGGGCCGCTCGACCAGCCGCTCCTCGACCACGATCCGGCCCAGCCGTACAAGCCGCCGCCCCTTCACCTTGCCGCGCGCATCCGGCTCGATGCGGTCCTCGGTCTCGAGCCGGTCTGCGAACTCCGCCAGCAGCCCGGCCTCCTCCAGCGGCGCGGCCAGCAGGATTCGGTCGCGCGCCGCCCCGCCGCCCAACTCGCCCACAGCCAGCCAAGGCTCGCGAGCAAGCGCGTCGGTGGGTTCGATGAACACGCCGCGTCCGGAGGCCAGCAGATACTCCCCCGGCTTGCCGCGCGCTTTGGCCACCCGTTCGGGATAGGCTTCGGCCAGCAGAAGGGCGGGGTCGATGGCGGCCTTGGTCGCCCGGGCGTGGCGGCCCGCGTCCCTGGCCCAGCGGTCAGAGAGCTGGCGCGCGTCACGGGCCCGGGGCGAGCCGTCGCGGTCGAATCGTTCCAGCCGGGTGCGCAGGTCGGCGTCATTGCCGCCCAGCCCGCGCTCGGTCAGCAGGCCAGCGATACGGGCGGCGACCAGGCCTTGCCCGCGCGTCGCCCCGACCAGCAGCATGTGCGCAAGCCGTGGCGGCAAGGGCAGCGAGGCGAGCGCCCGGCCGTGGTCGGTCAGCTCACCGTGGTCATCCAGCGCCTGCAGACCCGTGAGCAGGGAGCGCGCTTCGGCGTAGGCCCCGGCCGGCGGCTGATCGAGGAAGGCCAGGCCCGACGCATCGCGGGCGCCCCACCTAGCCAGGTCGAGCGCGAAGCCCGACAGGTCGGCCTCGAGGATCTCCGGCCGGCTGAAGGGCGTCAGCGCCCGCGTCTCGGGCTCCTCCCACAGCCGGTAGCAGACACCCGGTTCGGTGCGACCGGCGCGCCCACGGCGCTGGTCGGCAGCGGCGCGGGAAACGCGCACGGTCTCCAGCCGCGTCAGGCCCGAGGCAGGATCGTAGCGCGGCACGCGCGCCTGGCCGCAGTCAATGACCACGCGCACGCCTTCTATGGTCAGGCTGGTCTCGGCGATGGAAGTGGCCAGCACCACCTTGCGCTTGCCCGGCGGCGCTCCGGAGATCGCCCGGTCCTGTTCCGCTGGATCCAGTGCGCCGTACAGCGGGGCGATGAGGATGTTGGGGTCCCGGCTTCGTTCGCGCAGCCGCTCCTCGGTGCGGCGGATCTCGCCCTGTCCGGGCAGGAAGACCAGGATCGAGCCCGTCTGCTCCCCCAACGCCCTGACCACGGCCCTGGCCGCCGCGTCGTCGATTCGCTCCACCGGATTGCGACCCAGGTGGTGGGTCTCCACCGGATACGCGCGGCCTTCGCTCTCCACGACGGGGGCGCCGTCCAGCAGGGCCGAGACGCGCACCATGTCCAGCGTCGCCGACATCACCAGGATGCGCAGGTCCTCGCGCAGTAACTGCTGGGCATTGCGGGCCAGCGCCAGGCCAAGGTCGGCGTCAAGGCTGCGTTCGTGGAATTCGTCGAACAGCACCGCCGCCACGCCATCGAGCCCCGGGTCATCCAGAATCATGCGGGTGAAGACGCCCTCGGTGATCACCTCGATGCGGGTACGTGCGCTGATCTTCGACTGCAACCGCACGCGATAGCCAACTGTATCCCCGACGCTTTCGCCTAATGTTGACGCCATTCTCGCGGCGGCGGCGCGGGCGGCCAGACGGCGGGGCTCAAGCACCAGCAGCTTGCCCCCCGCCACCCACTGTTCGTCCAGCAGCGCCAGCGGCGTTACCGTGGTCTTCCCGGCCCCCGGAGGGGCGACGAGCACGGCGGCGGTCCGCGCGGCGAGCACGGCCTTCAGCTCATCGAGAACGGCGTGGATGGGCAGCATCCCTGCCCTCCTAGCCCGCGCCGGGCACGGACCGGAAGCGACAAGCATGCATAAGCGCCGGCAAACCTTTGTTGCACCCGGCCGCGCGCCCTTCTAACGTCCGCTCCATATTGTAACCGGCCGCTCCGGGGAGGGCGGCTTCAGGGGGAATGCGACGCATGTCCGATACATCGGCTCGTCCGCCGGGCTTCCGGCTATTCATCAGAAAATCCGTAGAACGGATCCAGAGAGAGGCCGCCCGCAGTGAGCTGAAGCGCTCGCTCGGTCCGCTCAATCTGGTCAGCCTGGGTGTTGGCGCCATCATCGGCGCCGGCATTTTCGTTCTGACCGGGCAGGTGGCATCGGCCAACGCCGGTCCGGCCATCATGATTTCCTTCGTGGTCGCAGGCATCGCCTGCGCTCTTGCCGGCCTCTGCTACGCGGAGTTGGCCTCGACCATGCCCGTCTCGGGCTCGGCCTACACCTACGCCTACGGCACCATGGGCGAGATCTTCGCCTGGATCATGGGCTGGCTGCTGTTGCTGGAATACGGGATCGCGGCTTCGACCGTCGCGGTCGGCTGGTCCGGTTACGTGGTCAGTATGCTGCACGACTTCGGGATAAACCTCCCCCAGATCGAGGTGTCGGGAACGACCATCTCGCAGTGGGCCGCGCCGCTCATCCAGGCCACGCCCAATGAAGCGGGCCACTTGGTGTTCTCGCAGACCGGAACCTTCAACCTGATCGCGGCCATCGGCATCGCGCTGGTTTCCCTGCTGCTGGTTGTCGGCGTGAACGAGTCCGCGAGCGTCAACAACGTCATCGTCATGATCAAGGTGATCGTGCTGATCGCCTTCATCGCGGTCGGCGTCACCTACATCAACCCGGACAACTGGGTGCCCTTCATCCCCGAACCCACCGGCCGCGCCGGCGAGTATGGCTGGAGCGGCATTTTCCGCGGCGCGGCGATCATCTTCTTCGCCTATGTGGGCTTCGAGGCCGTCTCTACCGCCGCCGCCGAGGCCAAGAACCCGTCCAGGGATGTGCCCGTCGGCATCCTGGGCTCGCTCATCCTGTGCACCATCATCTACATGGCGGTCGCCGCCGTGATGACCGGCGTGGTGCCCTACAAGGAGCTGGCCAGCCCCGCCCCGATCGCGGTCGCCATCGACCGCATGGCCCTGACCTGGGCCGACGTTCCCCTGGCCACGGCCGAGGGCGGACAGCTCAACATGGTCAGCTTCCTGATCAAGGTGGGCGCCATCACCGGCCTCAGCTCGGTCATGCTGGTGCTCTGCTACGGCCAGACGCGCATCTTCTACACCATGGCCCGCGACGGCCTGCTGCCGAAGGTGTTCGCCCAGATCCACGGCAAGTTTCGCACGCCCTGGCTCGGCACCCTGCTGCTGGGCGCCTTCATCGCCGTCGCGGCGGCGTTCCTGCCCATCAGCCTGCTGGGCGACCTGGTGTCGCTGGGCACGGCGACGGCCTTCGCCATCGTCTGTCTGTCGGTGATCTCGCTGCGGCTGTCGCACCCCAAGATGCACCGACCGTTCAGGGTTCCAGGCGGTATCTTCACAGCCGTCCTCGGTATCCTGTCCTGTGGCTTCCTGGCCTGGCAGAATTTTGCGCCGATGCTTGAGCGCGCCAACAACGACGACCCCGTTCCGCTGACCATCCTGGCGGTCTACGGCGCCGTCGGGGCCGTGATCTACTTGGTCTACGGCCTGTGGAATTCCAAGCTCGCCAAAGGTATTGACGTGTCCGATGACACCGCCCTGGCCTCTCCGGCTGAAGCGCTTGGCGGCCACGTCGACAACATCAAGGAAGACTGACCCACCGGTCAGAGTCGCGACGATAAGGAGCCCGGGGCGCAGTCTCCGGGCTTCTTTCTTTTCCGGGCGCCGCTAAGCTGCCGCGATGACCCAAGCCCCGGCGAACTGGTTGGTCCTGCCTGTGCTGGCGCAGATCGGCTGGACGTTCCTGCTTTACGTTTGGCTTACGGTGGCGCGGATGGCGGCTGTCCGGCGTGGCGAGGCCGGCTTCGCGACCTTCGAGTTCGGCCTCGGCGAGCCGGCGGCGGTGGCGCGGATCACCCGCAACCTCGGCAACCAGTTCGAGCTGCCGGTGATCTTCTACGCCGTGTCGGCCTTGATCATCGTGCTGAACCAGGTGCTGCTGGTCGATGTGCTGGCGGCCTGGCTCTTCGTGGCGGGGCGTATCGTCCACACGGCGGTACAGACGCTGACCTCGAACGTGCGCCTGCGCGGCGCCGTGTTCATGATCAACTTCATGGGCCTGGTCGGGTTGGTCGCGCACCTGGCGGCCTTCGTCGTTTCGGCCCGGTAACGGTTTAGGCTTCAAACTGAGTACGGGAAAGCGCGCACGGTGTTCGTTGCGCGGGCGTCAGCACCAGCAAACACCGCTCTTCTATGCCCTATCGCCTTGACCTTGCGAACCGACTAGCTTCCAGCCCGCCCGGATGGCCTCCAGGCGTCCAACGGAGGGTGTGCGTGAAAGCCTTACTGGTCGAAGACGAGCCGCTTGTCGCGATGATCGCCGAAGAGGCGCTGATCTCGCTCGGCTTCGAAGCCCGCTCGGTCCGCACCGGCGCCGAGGCGCTGGAGGCCATGGGCGGCTTCGGACCCGCCCTGGCGATTGTCGACGTCGGCCTTCCCGATATCCGCGGTGACGAGCTGAGCCGCAGGCTGCGGGCGCTGAACGCCGAACTGTCGATCATCGTGGCCAGCGGCTATGACCAAGCCGAACTGGCCGCCCAGTTCCAGGACGACGACAAGATCGCCATCCTGCCCAAGCCCTATACCGAAACCGACCTGGCGCGCGTGGCTCGGTCGCTGGGCTTTGACGTCATCGAATCCTAGCGGCGCGACAGCAGCAGCCCGAAGATCATCCCCGCGGCGAAGACGATCACGCTGGAGCCCAGCGGATGGGTGCGCACCGCGTCCTTGGCCTCCTCGCGGCGGATCAATGCCCAGGCGCGCAGACGCTCGGCCTGTTCCTCGGCCCGGTCGATGCCGGCGATGAGGACGCTGTCCTTCTTGCTGAGCGCGGGCCGAGCCGACGCGGCCCTGGCGGCCGAATTGGTTGCGGGGCGGGCGGCGGGCTTGCGCG
>JANNVY010000430.1:0-3305 GCA_031408375.1 Pseudomonadota bacterium
CGCCTCGCGCGCCGGGGTCAGCTTCGCCGGGACCGCGCCGGTCGGCTTCAGCAGCTTCAGCGGCCGGGGCTGCGGCGCCCCCAGGCCGCGCACGGCAACGCGCAGGACGTCGCCCGGCGAACTCAGGGTCCAGCGCGCCACCCAGCGCACGAACTCGACCGCCGATTCGGGCAGGGCCGGGTCGTCGATGACGCCGAGCACGTCCTTCAGCGGCCGGTTGTGGCCGGTCCCGTCGCGCAGGGAGCAGACCACGCCGCGGATCTCGCGCGGGCCCAGCGGCACCACGACGTGATCGCCGACCTTGATCTCCATGTCGTCGGGCGCCGCGTAGTCGAACGGCTCGGGCAGGGCGCCCAGGGGCAGCAGGACCTCGGCGATTCTCATGGATTCACGCGAGAGCGCGGGTGCGCTAGAACGGTGGCCTTGCAAGGAATCGACATGCTTCTCTTCGCCGACACCGCCGATACCGCCCTCATCAAGGAACTGGCCGAGACCGGCCTGGTCGACGGGGTCACGACTAACCCCACGCTGATCGCCAAGTCCGGACGGCCCATGGCCGAGGTCATCGCCGAGATTTGCAGCGTCGTCGAGGGCCCCGTGTCCGCCGAGGTCGCCGCCGTCGAGGCGGGCGCCATGATCAAGGAGGGGGAGAAGCTCGCGGGCATCGCTCCCAACGTGGTGGTGAAGGTGCCGCTGACCTACGAGGGCCTGAAGGCGACGGCGGAATTCGCGCGGCTGGGCATCCAGACCAATGTGACGCTCTGCTTCTCGGCCACCCAGGCCATGCTGGCCGCCAAGGCGGGCGCCACCTACGTCTCCCCGTTCGTCGGCCGGCTGGACGACCACGGCGCCGACGGCATCGACCTGCTGGTCGAGATCCGCACCATCTTCGACAACTACGATTTCGACACCGAGATCCTGGCCGCCTCCCTGCGCAACCCCATGCACGTCAAGCAGGCCGCCATGGCCGGCGCCGACTGCGCTACCCTGCCGCCGGCGGTTTTCAAGGAGCTCATCAAGCATCCGTTGACCGACAAGGGGCTAGAACAGTTCCTCGCCGATTGGGCCAAGACCGGGCAGTCGATCCTGTGAGCACGCCAGATCTGAAATCAGAGGAAGCGCTGGCCGACCCGTCCATCCACTGGCCCGAGGTCCGCGCCTTCCTGCAGGCGCACCCCGAGCTGCTGACGGGCGACCGCGAGTTGCTGGAAATGCTGCACCTGATCGCCGCCCAGCCCAACAAGGTGGTCGATTTCGGTCGTGCGGCGCTGGCCCGGCTCGAGGAGAAGGCCAAGCGCGAAAGCGGCGCCCGCCGCGCCGTCGAACAGCTCGCCCGCGCCAACTTCACCGCCCAGGCCCAGTCCCACGCGGTGGTGGTCGAGCTGCTGGAGGCCCGCAACCACTCCGACCTGGCGCGGCGCCTCGACGTCGGCGTGCAGTCGCGCTTCGGCCTGGTCACCGCGGTCATCGCCATGGACGGCCCTGACGCCGTGCCTTTCGGCTGGCGCAAGCTGGACGACGGTGGCGTGGACTATCTGCTGGGCGAGGACGGACTTTCGGGCATGGGCCCGGCCTTCGTGTCCGATGCCCTGTTCGGCGACGCGGCGCACAAGATCGGCTCGGCGGCGGTGGTGCGCATGGCGCTGTGGCATCCGGTCAGGCACGCCGTGGTCGCTTTCGGCTCGCCCGATGCGGACGGCTTCTCGCCCGACATGGGCGCCGAGCTGGTCGCCTTCCTGGCCCGTGTCGTGGAACGGACGGCGGAGCGTTGGCCAGTCCTGTGACTTCGCGTCAGGCGCTGGAAGCCTGGATGGCCTATCTGGCCAACGAGCGCCGCGCCTCGCCGAAAACCCTGGAAGCCTACCGCCGCTGCGTCGAGGCCTACCTGGCCTTCCTGGACCAGCACCGCGGCGGCGAGCAGACCACCGCCGACCTCGGCCAGGTTACCGCCGGCGACCTGCGCGCCTATCTCGCCACGCGACGGCGTGGCGACCATCAGCTGAGCGCCCGCTCGCTGGGCCAGGCGCTTGCCGCCATCCGCGCCTACCACCGCTTCCTCGACCGCCGGCTGGGCGTGCCCAACGCCCAGGTGCCGCTGGTGCGCGGGCCAAGGGCGCCCGCCTCCATCCCCCGTCCGGTCAACGAGGACCAGGCGCGCGGGATGCTCACCGAGACCGGCGAGTCCGACCTGGAAGCCTGGGAAGCCGCCCGCGACCGCGCCGTCCTGACCCTGCTCTACGGCTGCGGCCTGCGGATCTCCGAAGCCCTGTCGCTGACCGGGGCAGACGCGCCCCTGGGCGACACGGTGCGCATCACCGGCAAGGGCTCCAAGATGCGCCTCGTCCCGGTCCTGCCCGTCGTCCGCTCCACCGTCGACGACTACGTCCGCCTAAACCCCTGGCCCGTCGCGCCGGAGGGCCCCCTGTTCCGCGCCAAACGCGGCGGCGCGCTCTCGCCTCGCCACATCCAGGCGACCGTCCAGCATCTGAGGTCGAGGTTGGGCCTGCCGGCGACGGCGACGCCGCATGCGCTGAGGCACAGTTTCGCGACCCACCTGTTGGGGGCCGGGGCAGACCTGCGCTCGATCCAGGAGTTGTTGGGGCATGCGTCGCTGTCGACGACGCAAAAGTACGCGGCCGTGGATGCGGCGAGGCTGCTCAGCGCTTATGCCAAGGCGCATCCGAAGGGGTGAGGGCTTTACGACGGGCCCCGGTGACCGGGCGCGCCTACCGGTTCGTGACCTCGGCCTCAAAGCGAGCCGTGAGCCCCTCGCTTGGCAGCCATTCCAACCCGGGTTCCGTGCACCAGGCGCGAGCGAGCGATCCCACAAGATGCTCGTAGCCGGACATGGTCTCGCGTGAACCGAACGGACTCCACCGGCCCTCCATCAGGACCTCGCCGCAGACCAGCTGGCGCGGAGCCCCGTCCGTGTCCTCGACGACGGTCAGGCGAACGTCGCGGAAGCCGATAGCTGGCGGCTGGTGGCGCGCCAGGTCGGCGGCCGACTGGGTCACCAGTGCTTCCTGGGGAGCGCTAAGGGCTGCGGATGCGATCAGAACAGCGGCAAGAAGGGGAGCGAACATTGACTGGACCTCTTATTGAGTGCGGCAAGTGGGGTCGCCTACGAGCCGCAGCAAGTCCCACTAAAGCCGCGTCCGCACCGACCACAGCTCCGGGAAACACCGGCGCTCCAGGGTCTTCTGCAGGTAGCTCACCCCTGGCGTGCCGCCCGTTCCCATCTTCTGGCCGATGATGCGCTCCACCGTGACCACGTGCTTGTGGCGCCAGGTCAGCAGGGCGTCGTC
>JANNVY010000431.1:0-12420 GCA_031408375.1 Pseudomonadota bacterium
GCCCATGACACCCCAGATATTGCCCGCGCGCAGGGCCCAGCAGCAGGCGAAGGTCGAGAACAGGAAAATGTTCAGCGTCACCAGCCAGGGCTGGCCGCGGCTGAAATGCAGAAGCGAGAAGACGAGGCCGGTGACGAGGACAGCAACCACGATGTTGAGTCGGCGCGCCACCAGCGACATCAGCCAGCCGCGGAACAGCACCTCCTCGACACTGGCCTGCAGGGCGAACGCCAGGAGCAGCAGGCCGATGTTGGCAAGGTCCGTCGGCGAGCCGAGCGCCGCCCCGAAGCCGTTGGCCTGGTAGCCGCCCGCGATCCAGACCGCCGACACCACCGCCGCGATGGTCAGGCAGCCAATGCCGATGCCGCGCAGGAAGGTCCAGCCACCGCCCCTGGTCAGGCCGATGGTCGCCAGCGGACGTCGCTCGACGAGCAGAACCCAGGCCAGCACTAGCAGCCCGGTCAGGGCGAACGGCGGGACCAGGAAAGCCAACAGGCCCTGCGTGCCGATCGGATCGCCCCTCGCATCCGTGAAGCCTCCCTGCTCCAGCATGTCTGAAGTCGCCAGGACCGGGATCGCCACGATCAGAACGCACAGGACCGGCGCGAGCAGGGTCCAGGCAAGCCAGCCGCGGGCAGGTTCGGGTGAATAGGGAAAAGTCTCGGGGCGCTGGTTCATGGGCCTAGCTAGGCCGGGCGAGCGGCTCCGATATAGAACGATCGTGCGAACGACCCTGCGCCGCCAGCCAGGCCCTGGGCGTCAGCCCGAAAGCCTTGCGAAACAGCCGGGTGAAGTGGCTCTGGTCGGCGAAACCACTGGCGTGGGCTGCATCGGCAAGCCCGCCCCCCCTGACGATCATCTCCCGCGCCCGATCAAGCCGGCGCAGGATCAGATAGCGGTAGGGGCTGGCGCCGTAGAGCGCCCGAAAGTCCCGCGACAGGGCCCACCGGTCATGGCCGGTGGCGCGCTCCAGCTCGTCAAGGGTGAAGCTCTCGTCCAGCCGGGCCTCGATGTAGTCCAGCGCCCGGGCCGCCGCTTCCCGATTGGCGATACGCGCCGGCGGCGTATCACCCACGGCCTGCTGGAGGGCGGTCGCGAGATCGAAGAGCGCGTCCTGCAGCGCCAGACCGGACAGGGGTCGACTGATGTCCCGCAACAGGCCCCACACCGCGCGGCGCAGGCCCGGATGGTCGCTGACTCCACCATCGATGAAAGGCAAGGCTCGGCCGCCCAACACCGCCTGGACGTCGGCGGGCGCCACATAGGCGGTGCGGTAGCGGAAGGCCCGCTCGTCGCCGGCCCGGCCGTCGTGCTGCTCGTCGGGATGGAGGATGACCAGCTGGCCCGGGCGCGAAGCGCGCGTCGCGCCGCGATAGTCGAAGCTCTGCACCCCTTTCAGGGTCACGCCCACCGCGTAGGTGTCATGGCGATGCGGGGCGAACGGCGCGCCCGAAAAGCACGCCTCGATGCGGTCGATGTCGCCCGGGGCGCGGAGGATCCAGTTCTCGGCGGTCTGGGCCAGGTCCGGACCCTCCTGCGCTCGGTCGATGGCAGTGTAACGCCATTCCGGCGTGGATTTGGCGGAAAACTATCCGGGCCGGTGTAGCGCCAGGCCGGGAATTGCGAGCGGCGCCCATTTTTCGCCGCGCCCGTCCGCCATTTCACAAAACGAATTTCGGAGCCACCTTGGCTATTTTGGCGTTAAGTCCCTCGTAGGGCGGGCGGGATATCCACGGGTGTCCGCGTGCGAACAGGGGAAGGTTAGTTTGCGACTGCTTCGGTGCGTCCTGGCGGGTCTCACGGCCCTCAGCGTGGTGGCGATCTCCGCCCCCGCCTGGGCCGACCCGAAGGCGCGCGTGGACGGGGTCGAGGACGCCGAGCTCAAGGCCCGCATCGAACAGGCCGTCGGCGAGTCCCGCAACCCGCCCGAAACCCGCATGCAGGCGCGTCGCCGCGCCGCCGACGCGGCCGAGGACGCCATCGCCGCCCTGCGCTCGGAAGGCTACTATGCCTACACCGTTGAGCCCGATGTCTCTGACGGCGAGCCGCCCGTACCCATCGTTCGCATCAATCCCGGCCCACGCTTCACCGTCGCCAATCCCACCGTCGCCTTCGCCGCGCCCCAACCGGACGACGCCTCGGCCACGGCGGCCCGGGACGCCCTGGACCTTCCCGTGGGCCACGCCGGGCGCGCCGCCGACGTGCTGGCTGCCGAGGGCCGGGTGGTCGCGGCCCTGACCGTGCGCGGCTATGCCGACGCCGAAGCCGGCGACCGCCAGGTGCTGGTTGACCACTCCGACCAGACCGTGCGGCCCAACTTCGTCATCGAGCCGGGCGCCCTGGTGCGAATGGACGGCCTGCGGGTCTCCACAACCGGCCGCACCAATCCCCGCTGGGTTTCGCGCCTGCCGCCGTGGGCCAGCGGCGACGTGTATGATCCCGAGGATGTCGCCGAGCTGGAGCGACGACTGCTGGACACGGGCGTTTATGACTCTGTCACAGTCGCCCTGGCGCCGAAGAACCAGACCACGCCCGAGGGCCTGCGCCCCGTGATCGTCAGCCTGTCGGACCGGCCGCGCTCGACGCTCGAGGCCGGGGCCAGCTTCTCGACCAGCGAAGGCGCCGGCGTCGACCTGATCTGGAACCGCTACAACCGCCTCGGCAGGGCCGACACCCTGACAGCCGAGGCCCACTACGCCGAGATCCTCCAGCGCGCCCTGCTGCGCCTGTCCCTGCCCCACTGGCGACGGCCGGCCGAGACGCTGAGCGTTTCGCTGGAAGGGGTTCGCGAGTTCACCGACGCCTACGACCGGCAGGCCGTGCTGCTGCGCGCCGAGCTCAAGCGGCGCATCGGCAAGACCTCGTTCTTCACCTACGGGGTGCTGCTGGATGTCGGTAATTCGGCCGAGCGCGAGATCGACCTCAATACCAACCTCGCGGTGAAGCTGGAGCGCGACATAGCCATCCTGTCGGCCCCCGTGGGCCTGACGCTGGACAGGTCGGACGACCCACTGGACCCCCACCGCGGCTGGCGGGTCCAGGCCGAGCTGCAGCCCGCCGTCACCGCCGGGGACGAACAGTTGTGGTTCTTCCGCGCCCAGGCCCAGGGGACGTTGTATCTGCCGCTGGATCGCGACGCCAAGACCATCATCGCCGGCCGCCTGCGCCTTGGATCCATCGCCAACGGCTCGGTGCCCAACATCCCGCCCGCCTACCGCTTCTACTCGGGGGGCGGCGGTTCTGTGCGCGGCTATGAATACCAGGGCATCGGCCCGCGCCTGCCCATGAGCGACAAGCCGCTGGGCGGTCCGTCCCTGGTCGAGGCCTCGATCGAGGTCCGCCGCGACCTGTTCAACAACTGGGGCGCGGTGCTGTTCGTCGACGCGGGCTCCGTCGGCGATAATCCGACCCCGGACTTTTCCATCGTCCGCCTCTCGGCAGGCGTCGGCGTCCGCTACAAGCTGCCCTTCGGCCCGATCCGCGCCGACATCGCCGTGCCGCTGGACCGCAGCAACAGCCAGGCGCCGTTCCAGATCTACGTTTCCCTCGGACAGGCGTTTTGAGCGACCCGACTGCCACGCCCCCGCCGTCCCGACGCCCGAAGCGGTCGACAGCCGGACGCGCGCGCGGGCTGAGCCCCGGCGCCCAGCACCTCCTCGACGAGGCCGTGGCCGAGGGTCAGGCCGAGAAGCGCCGCCGCACCTTCATCGAGTGGGCGCTGCTGGTCTTCATGGTCGTCGCCGTGCTGGTCGCTGCGGTGTTCGCCGTCGGCCGTTGGGGCGTGCTGTCGCCGGCGGGGCGCGACCTGGTCTCCAGCTTCGTCAACGGCAAGCAGATCAGCCGTTACGGCCGCATCAACGTCTACGGCCTGCGCGGCGACCTGTGGAACGACTTCACCCTTGACCGCGTCACCGTCACCGATGCCAAGGGCGTCTGGCTGGACGCCCGCAGCGTGCGAGTCGACTGGACCTGGTGGCGATTGATCGACCGCACCTTCAAGGCCGACCAGATTTCGGCCCGCACCGTCCGCCTGATCCGCCGCCCCGAGCTGACCGCGCCCGAGCCGCCCACGCCGATGCCGCTGTCGGTCGATATCGACCGCTTCTTCGCCCAGATCGAACTGGAGGAGAGCTTCGGCAAGGAATACGGCCGCTGGGTGGTCACAGGCGACACCGACGTCCGCCGGGTCGGGCGCAAGAGCGGCCGGCTGAAGGCTATCAGCCTCAGCCGGGTTGGCGACTATCTGTCCGCCGACGCCGTGTTCGAGCCCCGCAAGGGTCCGCGCATCAACCTGATCGCCTATGAGCGTCAGGGGGGCCCGATCGCCGGGTCCTTCGGCTACTCCGCCGACCGGCCGTTCGTGGCCGCCGTCCGTTCGGGCGGCACGCCGGGCCAGGAGGGCGCGGGTCACTTCGGCGCGGTGGTGCGGTCAGGCGACTTCACCCCACTGCGCGCCAGCGGCGGGTGGGACAAGGAGCGCGCCCGGGCGACCGGCTACATCGAGTTCACCGGCTCGGACCTGCTCAAACCCCTGGCCGACCATTTCGGGCCGCGCGCGGCGTTCGGCCTGGCCGGCCGCCAGACCACCGGCGACCGGTTCGGCTTGGGCCTCGTGCTGCGCGCCGAGAACCTGAACGCCACTGTGCGCGGCCTGATCAACCGCAAGACCTTCAAGACCATCGGCGCCCTGCGCGCCGACCTGACCACCGCCTCTGTCAGCCGCCTGGTGGGCTTCGAGCTGGCGGGCGCGGGCGAGTTCCACGGCGATTGGTCGGGTGACCCCGAGGTCTGGCGCTTCACGGGGACGTCCGCCTTCACCCAGGCCGAGTTCCAGGGACTGCGCCTGGCGCGATTGACCGGCCCTGTCGAGGTCACCCAGAATCGCGGCCGCTGGGACTTCGGCGGCGATTTCTCGGGCTTCGGCGGCGGCGGTGATAGCTGGATGGCGCGCCTGCTGGGCAGCCAGCCGAAAGCGCTCGTTCAGGTCGCGCGCCTGGCCGACGGCCGCTGGCTGTTCGAGCGTCTGCGCGTCGACGGCGTCGCCGGTCGCGTCGACGGGACCGGCGGACGCAGCCTGATCGGGGCGCTCACCTTCCGCGGCAAGGCCGACATCACCAACGCCAGGGTCCTGCACGCCGGCGCCAAGGGCTCGATCTCAGGGACCTTTGAGGCCGTCGAGACCGGCGTCGGCAAGCCCTGGTCGCTGAGCTTTGACGCGCGCGGACGCGGCTTCGCTTCCGGGCTGGGCGAGTTCGACCGCCTGCTGGGGACCGAGCCGCGCCTGACCGCCAAGGGCCTGCTGGCGTCGAACCGCATCGCCATCGAAAACGCCCATCTGGTCGGCAAGGCGGGCCAGCTGAACGCCAAGGGCCTGATCGAGAATGGCGACCAGATGCGGCTGGCGCTGGACTGGTCCGCCAAGGGGCCGTTTAACGCCGGACCGCTGGAAATCGCGGGGAACGCCTCGGGCACCGGCGCGCTCACCGGCACCTTCTCCGAGCCCCGCGCCGACCTGAAGGCACGCTTCGACCATATCGACCTCGGCCAGATGGTGCTCACCCAGGCCGACGTGATCCTGAGCTTCCACCGCGAGGCCAAGGCCTATGACGGCCGCATCGCCATCACCTCCGGTTCGAACTACGGCCCCGCCGAGGCCCGGTCGGCCTTCCGCTTCATGGGCGACGGCATCCGGCTGGACGAGCTGTTCATCAACGCCGGGGGCCTGAACGCCCAGGGTTCGCTGGCCCTGCGCGGCAAGAACCCCTCCAGCGCCGACCTGCTGTTTCGCGCACAGCCCGGAGCCTTCATCGAAAGCGGCTTCGCGGCCGGGCGGATCAAGCTGACCGACGGCCCTTCCGACGCCCAGGCCATCATCGACGTGACCGCCGAGAACCTGCGCCTGAAGGGCTCCGGTTACCGCTTCCGGGCGCTGCGCCTGTCCGGCCGCGGCACCCTGGGCCGCCTGCCCTTCGTGGTCTCCGCCGACGTGGCCGGGGCTCCGCCGATCAAGTTCGAAGGCGAGGGCGTCTACACCCGCACCGGCGACCTGCAGTCCATCAGCCTGGGCGGCCAGGGCCGGATGCGCCGCGCCGATTTCCGCACCAACTCGCCGATGCTGTTCACCATCAAGGGCGCCGAGCGCACCGCCAGGGTGGATCTCGGCTTCGCCAACGGCCGCCTTGTCGGGTCCGCCCGCCAGACCAGCGCCGGGTTCGAGAGTCGCGCCGACCTGACCGACGTCGACCTGGGCGCCATCGGCGAGGACCTGGGCGGCAAGATCAACGGCGTCTTCATCCTGGCCGGCCGCGGCGACAACCTGACCGGCTCTCTGGACGCAGCCCTGGAGGACGCGCGCTCGACCGACGGCCCTCGCAACCTGGCCATCGACGGGACCATCAAGGCCGTCCTGACCAACGAACGCCTGCGCCTGACGGCCACCGCTTACGACGCCACCAGCCTGCGGGCCGAGACCACCCTGGACCTGCCGGTCGAGACCTCCGCCGCCCCCCTGCGCCTGGCCATCAACCGCACCCAGCCGATGAGCGGAAACTTCTCGATCAAGGGCGAGGTCAAGCCGATCTGGGACCTGCTGCTGGGCGGCGACCGCTCGCTCGGCGGCAAGGTGGACGCCGAGGGCACCCTGGCCGGCACGCTCAAGGACCCGCTGATCAAGGGCTCGGGCTCGATCACTGAAGGTCGCTTCGACGACGTGGGCTCGGGCCTCGCCCTGCGAGCGTTGACCGCCTACGTGGTCTTCGACCGTCAGGCGGCGATCATTTCCAACTTCTCGGCCAATGACGGCCGCGCCGATGAGCCGGGTACGGTCACCGGCGAGGGGCGGATCGAGTTCCGCTCGGGCGGCGCCTCCAGCTTCACCCTGGCGCTTAAGAGCTTCGAGGTCATCGACAACGACCAGGCCACCGCCCGCGCCACCGGGCCGGTGACGCTTGAGCGGGCCTCCAATGGCCAGTTGCGCGTCACCGGCGACCTGACCGTCACCCGCGCCGAGATCGCGCCGAACCCGCCAACCCCTTCGGGCGTGGTCCGCATGGAGGTGACCGAAATCAATCGCCCGATCCGCGAGGTGGACGTCGATACGCCCCGGACCAGCCGCGGCCCCGGCGTGCTGCTGGACGTCAAGCTGAAGGCCCGCCGTAACGTGGTGCTGCAGGGTCGCGGCTTGGACGTGGAGTTCTCGCTGGACGCCCGCGTCACCGGCAGTTCGTCGATCCCGGTGATCACCGGCCGCGCTCGGGTCATTCGCGGCACCTACGAGTTCGCCGGCAAGCGCTTCGTCTTCGACGAGCGCGGCTCGGTCACCCTGTCGACCCGGGCCGAAGACATTCGGCTGGACCTGCGCGCCATCCGCGAGGACCCGGCGCTGACCGCCGTCATCCGCATCACCGGCACCGCCGCCAAGCCGGTGCTGTCGCTGACCTCTTCGCCGGTCCTGCCCCAGGACGAGATCCTGGCCCAGATCCTGTTCGGCCGCTCGGCGTCCCAACTGTCGGGTGTCGAAGCCGCCCAGCTTGCCTCTTCGGTGGCCTCGCTCGCCGGCGGCGGCGGCCTCGACGTCATCGGCAACCTGCGCCAACTCGCCGGCCTCGACCGCCTCGCCTTCGGCTCCGACGAATTCGGCATGACCGTCGCCGGCGGGAAATACATCAACGACAACATATACTTCGAAGTCATCGGCGGCGGCCGCGAAAGCCAGGCGGTGCAGGTCGAATGGCGGGTGCGCCGGAACCTGTCGGTGATCTCGCGGATCAGCGGCCAGGGGGACGCCAAGCTGTCGGTGCGTTGGCGGCGGGAGCAGCGGTAGCCTCCGCCTTGAGGCGCCTCGCCCGCCCGGCTAGGGTCTCGCCCATGCGGATTCTGCCCCAGGACCAGCCCATCCTCGACGCGCTCGCGGCGGGGGGTGATGCGATGATCGCGCGCGCCATCGACTGGTGCGCGGTCAATTCCGGCAGCCGCAATATCGAGGGCCTGGGCCGCACCGCCGCGATCCTGGAGCCGGTGCTGGCGGCGTTTCCGGGCAAGGTCGAGACCATCGTGCTGGACCCCAGCCGCGAGGTCGCCGACGACGGCTCGATCAGGCTGCAACCCCACGGGGACGCCCTGCGCCTGACGGTCCGCCCCGAGGCGCCCGTGCAGGTCATCCTCACCGGCCACTACGATACGGTCTATCCGGCCGGCCACGCCTTCCAGACCGTGGTCGCCCGCGCCGACGGGGCGCTGAATGGTCCCGGGATCGCCGACATGAAGGGCGGCATCTCGATGATGCTGGCGGCGCTTCAGGCCTTCGAAACCCACCCTGACAAGGACCAGGTCGGCTACCGCGTGCTGTTGTCGCCGGACGAGGAGATCGGATCGCTGGCCTCCGCGCCGCTGCTGGCGGACCTGGGCGCCATCGGCCATGTCGGCCTGACCTACGAGCCGGCCCTGTCGGACGGCACCCTCGCGGGCGAACGGAAGGGATCGGGCAATTTCCACATCTTGGTGAAGGGGCTGGCCGCCCACGCCGGCCGTGACTTCGCCTCAGGCCGCAACGCCGTCGTCGGCGCCGCCGACATCGCCCGCTCGCTGCACGCATTGAACGGCGGCCACGAGGGCGTAACCGTCAATGTCGCCTCCATCTCGGGCGGCTCGCCGCTGAACGTCGTGCCCGACAACGCCGTGGTCCGCTTCAATGTCCGGGTGCCGACCAAGGCGGCCGCCGACTGGGTGCGTAATGAGATCGAGCGCATCGTCGTCGCCGAGCCCCTGACCGGCCAACATGGCCTGGAGGTTTCGCTGCACGGCGGTTTCACCCGCCCGCCCAAGCCGATGGACGCCTCGCAACAGGCGCTGTTCGCGGCGGTGAAGGAAGTCGGCGACCTGCTGGGCCAGCCGATCCAGTGGAAGCCTTCGGGCGGGGTATGCGAGGGCAACAACCTGCACGCCGCGGGCCTGCCAAATATCGATACCCTCGGTGTGCGAGGGGGCGACATCCATAGCGAGAACGAGTACGCGTGGCCCGAAAGCTTCGTCGAACGCGCCCAGCTATCGGCGCTCATCCTGATGAAGCTGGCCTCCGGGGAAATCGACGCCCCGGCGCTCAAGAAACTTCGAACCGGAGCCTGACATGCTGGTGGTGCGCCCTGCGAGGGCCGGCGACTACGACGCCCTGATGACGCTGGCGCGCGAATCCGGGCCCGGTTTCACGAGCCTGCCTGAAGACGAACCGACGCTGCGCAACCGGCTGGAGGTCGCCGAGGGCAGCTTCGCCGGAACCCTGGCGACCCAGGACTGCTGGTACACCCTCATGATGGAGGACACCGAAACCGGCGAGATCAACGGGATCGCCGGGGTCAAGGCCGCGGTCGGGGTCAAGCGTCCCTTCGCCTCGTTCCGCCGGGTCAATTTCTCGCATTTCCACGTTTCGGACGTGCTCAAGGAACGGGTGGACCAGCCGGCGCTGCTGTGGGTCAACGAGTGCCGTGGCTGGTCCGAGGTCGGCTCGCTCTTCCTGAAACCGGAGAAACGGGTCGATGGCGCTGGCAGCCTGCTCGCCCGGTCGCGATACCTGCTGATCGCGGCCGAACCCCATCGCTTCTCCGAATGGGTGCTCGCCGAGCTGCGCGGCGTCGTCGACGAGAACAACAACTCGCCCTTCTGGGAGCACGTGACCTCGAAATTCTTCCCCCTGACCTTTGCAAGGGCCGATGAGCTGTCAGGGTCGACCGATGGCCAGTTCATCTTCGACCTTTGCCCCCACCATCCGCTCTACGAAAACCTCCTGCACGAAGAGGCCCGCAAGGTCATCGGCCACGTCCAGAAGGACACCGTGCCGGCCAAGATGTTGCTGGAGAAGGAAGGCTTCCGTGAGATCGGGCTGGTCGACGTCTTCGACGCAGGGCCGACCGTCGCCTGCCACCGCGACGCCATCCGCACGGTCAAGGATTCAAGGGCCCTGCCTGTCTCCATCGAGACGAACCCGGAGGGAGCCAAGGCGCTCATCTCGGTCAATCGCATAGAAGGGTTCATAGCAGCGCGCGCGGTGGTCGAAGTCGCCGCCGAACATGCCTACATCAACGCCGAAACCGCCGAGGCCCTTAAGGTCAAGGACGGCGACCTGGTGAGGGTGATGGCGTGACGGGCAGGATATTTATCGACGGACGCTGGCGCGACGGCGCCGGCGAGCCCTTCCAATCCATCGACCCCGCCACCGGCGCGGTGGTCTGGGAAGGCGCCGCGGCCGACGAGACCGACGCCGCCGAGGCCGTGGCCGCCGCGCGCCGGGCCTTCGAAGACTGGTCGCGCCGCCCGCGCGAACAGCGCATCGAGATCATGCAGACCTACAAGGCTCAGCTCTCCGCCCGCGCCGAGGACTTCGCCCAGGCGATCAGCCGCGAGACCGGCAAGCCGTTGTGGGAGACCAGGCAGGAGCTGGGCTCCATGCAGGGCAAGGTGGACATCTCCATCCGCGCCTACGCCGAGCGGACCGGCACGCGCGAGGCGACGATGGCGTTCGGCCGCGCCGTCCTGCGCCACAAGCCCCACGGCGTCGCCGCCGTGCTGGGCCCGTACAACTTCCCCGGCCACCTGCCCAACGGCCACATCGTGCCGGCCCTGCTGGCCGGCGACACGATCGTCTTCAAGCCGTCAGAGGAAACGCCCCTGGCCGGCCAGATGCTGGTCGAATGCCTGGAAGCCGCGGGCGTGCCCCAGGGCGTGGTCAACCTGCTGCAGGGCGCCCAGCCGACCGGCCAGGCCCTGCTGGACCAGAAGATCGACGCGCTGCTGTTTACCGGCTCGGCCGGCGCCGGCGCCTTCTTCCGCCGCAAGTTCGCCGACGAACCGCACGTCATCCTGGCGCTGGAGCTGGGCGGCAATAATCCGCTCATCGTCTGGGACGCCGGGGACGCCGAAGCGGTCGCCAGCCTGGTGGTCCAGTCGAGCTACGTGACCACCGGACAACGCTGCTCGTGTGCGCGCAGGCTGATCGTCCAGGACGGCCCCGACGGCGACGCGGTGCTGGAGGCGGTCGCGGCCCTGTCCGACCGCCTGGTGGTCGGCGCCTGGGACGCCGATCCCGAGCCCTACATGGGACCGCTGGTCTCCGCCCGCGCCGCCGATCGGGCCCTGGCCCAGGCCGCCGTCCACGGTCGCGGCGCCAAGGTCATCCGGCCGTTCATCCGGCTTGAGGCCGCCACCGGCGCCTGGGTGCGCCCTGGCCTCTTCGACATGACCGACGCCCCGGCCATCCCGGACGAGGAAATCTTCGCTCCCCTCATCCAGGCCTGGCGCGTGCCCAGCTTCGACGCCGCCATCACGCGCGCCAACGACACCCGCTACGGTCTGTCGGCGGGCCTGATTTCCAACGACGCGAAGCTTTGGGACGAATTCCTCGACCGCAGCCAGGCGGGCGTCGTCAATTGGAACCGGCCGACCACGGGCGCGGCCGGCGACATGCCGTTCGGCGGCCTGGGATCATCGGGCAATCATCGCCCCAGCGCCTACTATGCCGCGGATTACTGCGCCTACCCGGTCGCCAGCTTTGAGGCCGACGGCGTGCGCTCGATAATCGGCGAGATGAAGGGGCTCAGCGCGTGACGCAAGCGTTCGAAGCCAACTGCGACGGCCTCGTCGGCCCGACCCATTCCTACGCCGGACTGTCGCCCGGCAACATCGCCAGTGAAAAGAATCGTGGCGAGGCGTCGAACCCGCGCGCCGCCGTCCTGCAAGGCCTGGCCAAGATGAAGCGGCTTTCGGATCTGGGCATTCCCCAGTTCGTCCTGCCGCCGCAGGAACGACCCGACATCCCGTTCCTTCGCGAGCTTGGCTTCTCCGGTTCAGACGGCCGGGTGCTCGAGACCGCCTGGCGCGAACAGCCCGCCATCGCCGCCGCAGCCTGCTCGGCCAGCACCATGTGGGCCGCCAACGCCGCGACCGTGACGCCCTCGGCCGACGCGACCGACGAGCGCGTCCACCTAACCGCCGCCAACCTGGTCACCAACCTGCACCGCAGCCTTGAAGGTGAACAGTCCGCGCGGATGCTGCGTGTGCTCTTCCCCGACGAGTCGAAGTTCGCCGTCCACGACCCCCTGCCCCGCGTCGAGCACTTCGCCGACGAGGGCGCGGCCAACCATGTGCGGCTTTGCGCCGACCACGGCGAAGCGGGGGTGAACCTGATGGTCTACGGTCGCGAGGCCTGGGAGGGCTGGTGGGAGGGCGAGGACGCCAAATACCCGGCGCGCCAGACGCTGCAGGCGTCGCAGGCCATCGTGCGCCGCCACGGCGCGGGCCGGCCGGTCTACGCGCGCCAGGCCAGGCGAGCGATCATGGGCGGCGCTTTCCACAACGACGTGGTCTGCGTCGGCACGCGCACGGCGCTGCTCTTCCATGAGGCCGCCTTCGAGGACAAGGCCGGCACGCTGA
>JANNVY010000432.1:0-4130 GCA_031408375.1 Pseudomonadota bacterium
GACTTCAGTTTTCAATTGCCGTGGGCGGCACCCACGGCAAGACCACGACGACCTCGATGGTGGCCTGTTTGCTGGACGCCGGCGGGCTGGACCCCACGGTGGTCAATGGCGGCATCATCAACGCCTATGGGACCAACGCCAAGGTGGGCGAGGGCGACTGGATCGTGGTCGAGGCGGACGAAAGCGACGGCTCGTTCCTGCGCCTGAAATCGACGGTCGCCATCGTCACCAACATCGACGCCGAGCACCTGGACCACTGGGGTGACTTCGAGGCGGTGAAGAAGGGCTTCCGCGACTTCGTGGAGAACATCCCCTTCTACGGCTTCGCCGCCGTCTGCGTGGACCATCCGGAGGTCCGCGCCCTGGCCGCCGCAGTCGAGAACCGGCGGCTGGTGACCTACGGCGTGAACCCCCAGGCCGAGGTGCGCGCCGACAACGTCGAGATGGCGCCCGACGGGGCCTGGTTCGACGCGGTGATCCGCCCGCTGGAGGGCGAGGAGATCCGCATCGACAAGCTGCATCTGCCGATGCCCGGCTGGCACAACGTCGCCAATGCGCTCGCCGCCATCGCGGTGGCCCGCGAACTGGGCGTCGACGCCGAGGGCATCCGGCGGGGACTGAAGAGCTTCGGCGGCGTGCGGCGCCGCTTCACCACCACCGGGGAGGTCGGCGGCGTGCGCATCGTCGACGACTACGGCCACCACCCGGTCGAGATCGCCGCGGTGCTCAAGGCCGCGCGCCAGGTGGCCTCGGGAAAGGTGATCGCCGTGGTCCAGCCGCACCGCTACACCCGCCTGCGTGACCTGATGGAAGAGTTCTCGGCCTGCATGAGTGATGCCGACACGGTCATCGTGGCCGACGTCTATCCCGCGGGCGAGCAGCCGATCGAGGGCGTTGACCGCGATGCGTTGGCCGAAGGCATCCGCCGGTACGGCCACCGCCGGGTGCTGGCGCTTGCTGATGTCGAGAGCCTGCCGGCCCTCATCGCCGAGGAGACCGCGTCGGGCGACCTGGTGGTCTTCCTGGGCGCCGGCGACATCACCCAGTGGGCCTACGCCCTGCCCGAGCAGCTTGAGGCGCTGGGAGCACCGGCGTGAGCGCACCGACGCTGAAGGATTGGCGAGACAGTCTCCCGGCGGTGCGGGGAAAGCTGGTGCGCGATGCGGACCTGGCGCCCTTCACCTGGTTCCGGGTGGGCGGCAAGGCCGAGCTGTTGTTCCTGCCCGCCGACCACTCCGATCTCGCCGACTTCCTGCGCGACCTGCCGGCCGAGGTTCCGATCACAGTGCTGGGCGTGGGCTCAAACGTCATCGTCCGCGACGGCGGGGTCGAGGGCGTGGTCATCCGGCTGATGGGCAAGGCGTTCGCCTACATGGGCCTGGACGAGGACGGGAACATCGTCGCTGACTCCGGCGTGCTGGATTCCATGGTCGCCAAGTTCGCCGCCAAATCGGGCATCGCCGGGCTGGAGTTCTACGCCGGCATCCCGGGGACGATCGGCGGGGCGCTCACCATGAACGCCGGCTGCTACGGGCGCGAGACCAAGGACGTGCTGGTGCGCGCCTGGGGCTATGACCGGACCGGCCAGATGCGGATCCTCGGCCTTCGCGACTTCGGCTACACCTATCGCCATTCCGAGATCGAGCCCGGGGAGATCATCTGGGTGCAGGCCACCTTCAAGGGCGATCCCGACGATCCCGCCGCCATCACCGCGCGAATGGACGAGATCACCACGCGGCGCGAGGCCACCCAGCCGATCCGCGAGAAGACCGGCGGCTCGACCTTCAAGAACCCGCCCGGCCATTCCTCCTGGAAGCTGGTCGATGAGGCGGGCTGGCGCGGCAAGCTGCACGGCGGGGCGAAGTTCTCGGAACTGCACTCGAACTTCCTGATCAACACCGGCGAGGGGACCGCGAAGGACCTTGAGGACCTGGGCGAGCTCGTCCGCGCCGATGTGAAGGCGAAGACCGGCGTGCAGCTGGACTGGGAGATCAAGCGGATCGGCAGGCCTGCCTGACCGGCGTTCGGAACGTGACGTGGGCCGCTTTGTGACCGATCGATCAAACTCTGCGCCAGCTTCACCGGGAATACCGGTTCTCAACTCTTCGCCCGTTTGATATCGCCGTCTCGACCAAAGGCGCCTGCCCATGACCAAATCCCTCGCCGGAAAACACGTCGCCGTCCTGATGGGCGGGTTGTCGTCGGAGCGCGCGGTGTCGCTGGTCTCGGGCGAGAGCTGCGCCGAGGCCCTGGAGCGCCTGGGCGCCAGGGTTGCCCGCGTCGACGCCGGCCGCGATCTGGCGGCGGTGCTGACGGCGCTCAAGCCCGACGTGGTGTTCAATGCGCTGCACGGCGCCTGGGGCGAGGACGGCTGCGTGCAGGGGGTGCTCGAGACGCTGGCCATCCCCTACACCCACTCGGGCGTGCTGGCCTCAGCGCTGGCCATGGACAAGGCCAAGTCCAAGTCGGTGCTGGCGGCCGCGGGCGTAGTGGTGCCTGGCGGCGGGCTGTTCAACCGCTTCGAGGTGGCGCGCGATCACGTGATGGAGCCGCCCTATGTGGTGAAGCCCAACGCCGAGGGGTCCTCGGTTGGCGTCTTCATAGTGCGCGAGGGCGCCAACGCCCCGCCGCGCGAGCTGGCGCGCGAGACCTGGACCTTCGGCGAGGAGGTGATGGTCGAGCCCTACGTCGCGGGCAAGGAGCTGGCGGTCGCGGTGCTGGGCGAGGCCGAGGGGCCCCGGGCGCTGGCGGTCACCGAAATCATCGCTGCGACCGGGTTTTACGACTACGACGCAAAATATGCCGAAGGCGGCTCCAGCCACGTGGTGCCCGCCCCGATTCCGCCTGCCGTGGCAAGGGAAGCGATGCAGCTGGCCGAGCGCGCGCACAGCGCTCTTGGTTGCCGGGGCCTTACCCGGTCGGACTTTCGTTATGACGATATTAAGGACGTCCTCGTTCTTCTGGAGGTCAACACCCAGCCCGGCATGACGCCGACCTCGCTCGCTCCCGAGCAGGCCGGTCATACGGGGATAGGGTTCGATGATCTGGTCCGGTGGATCGTGGAGGACGCTTCATGCCCGCGTTAGTGCGGGGTGGAAGACGAGACAGTCAGAAGCCCGCGCCGAGAAAGGCGAAACCCGCCCGGGGCGGCCGTCCAATCCCGGCTGGAAAACTGCATGCGGTGAAGAGCATCGGGCTGTCGCCCCAGGCGACGGGCGCCGCCGTGATCGCGCTGCTGGTGCTGGGCGGGGCCGTGACCCTGTTCACCGGCGGTCGGGCCCAGGCGCTGGGCGCCGCGGTCGGGACCTTCACCGGCGACCGTCTGGCCGACGCGGGGCTCAGGCTCGGCAAGGTGCACCTCGAGGGTGTGAGCCCCGAAGCCCTGCCGGCGGTCAAGGCGGCCATGGACCTCTACAAGGACCAGCCCCTGGCCCTGATGGATATTCGCGCGCTTAAGATGCGCATCGAGAAGGTGGGCTGGGTCGAGGAAGTCCGGGTCGTGCGCCTGTTGCCCGACACCTTGATCATCGACGTGACCGAACGCGAGCGGCTGGCGGTCTGGCAGCACCAGGGCCGGGCCGTTGTGATCGACGCCAATGGCCAGGTCATTCCCGAAGCCGACGCGGGCCGTTTCTCGCGCCTGCCGCTGGTTGTGGGCGCAGGCGCCGACGCGGCCGCCGGCGAGGTGCTGCCGCAGATCAGGGCGCGGCCAAGGCTGATGAGCCGGCTGGAGGCCCTGGTGCGGGTCGACGGGCGGCGCTGGGACCTGCGCCTGAAGGACGGATCGCTGATCCAGCTGCCGGCCACGGACGAGGAAGCGGCCCTGCTGCGCCTGGACCAACTGGACCAGGAGTCGCGGGTTCTGGAACTGGGGTTCGCGCGCATCGATCTGCGCGACCCGAACCTGATCGCGGTCCGGCCGCGGGACGGGGCGGTCGGCTCACAACCGACCGACGGCGGCGCGTAACAACCAGGGCTTGGGCTTAGAGGGGCGGAGTATGTCGCGGCTGGAAGACCGGCGTGGAGCCAAGGAAGGCCTGGGCGCCCTGCGTGGCGGCGGCCCGCAGATGGTCGCCGCCCTGGATATCGGCGCCTCCAAGGTCGCCTGTTTCATCATGAAGGCTGACGGC
>JANNVY010000433.1:0-3959 GCA_031408375.1 Pseudomonadota bacterium
CCTGAGCCTCGGCGTCCGTGGGACCGGCCGCCGCCGCCGGCGCGATCGGAGGGGACACCGCATCGCCGGGCGCCTCCGAAGATTTGGAGCAGGCCGCCAACGCGGTGGTCAGGACGATGGCGGCGGCAATGGGGGCTAGGACGCGCATGATGAAACTCCGGCGGAAGGCGGTCGCAAAGCTAGACCTGTCTTTCATAAGCGCAACTCTCGCGTCACACGATGGGCGCATTGACGCGACTTAACTGGCGATCGCCCCCGCCGGGGTTCATTTGTCCGCCCGAATCCCACGGAGACCCAGTCCCATGAAGTTGTTACCCGATCTCGCCATGGCCGCCGTCGCCGTGTCCGCCGCCCTCGTAGCCTTTTCAACCCCGGCCTCCGCCCAGCCCGCGGACCCCGCCGCCCTGCCATCCGAACAGCCCGCCGGACCGGACGCCGCCGTGATCGCCGCGCACGAGCAGGCGCTGCGCAAGACCATCGGCGACCTGAAGGCCAACAAGCCCGACTACGACTCCATGGTCCCCCAACTGGCCGACATCGTGCGCACCAACCTGGACCCCATCGTCGGCAAGCTCAGCGAGCTGGGCGCCCTGCGGACCCTGACCTACGCCGGCACCCAGCAACAGGCGCTGAAATTCAGGGCGACCTTCGCCAACGGCGAGACGACCTGGTTCATCGTCATCGACCCCGCCGGCAAGATCGCCGGTCTGGTCTTCCGCTAGGTGGCCGTGAGGTTTTTGATCTCGAGGTTGGTCGCCGCCTGATCCGGTCCGTCTGGATCACGTCTGGCGCCGCGCCGCCGTCCCGCGCCATGAACCGCCGTCCATGCGGCCGCAAGCTTGACGCGGCGGCCGCAGCGGCAGAGTTTGGCGACGGGTAAGGGGAGTTAAACATGCGCATTCAAGTTCTCGCGGCCGCTGTCGCTGTCGCCACCCTGGTCACCGGCTCGTCCGTCCAGGCCCAGAGCAACCATTACGCCGCGCTCGCCATCGACCATAACGCAGGCGACGGCTACGGCTGGGCCGTCAATCACTACACCCAGAAACAGGCCGATGCCGCGGCGCTGTCCCAGTGCGGCCGCAACTGCCGCGTGGTGGTTCGCTTCTACGGCGGCTGCGGCGCCTATGCCGTCGAGCCGGGCAATGACTCGCTCTACGGCTGGGGCACGGCGTCCACCGAATACGGCGCAAAATCACGCGCCGAGCAGGAAGTCCGCGCTCGCGGCGCCGGCAGCACGGTGATCCGCGTCTGGGGCTGCAACGCGGGCTAGGGCCTTTCGAAGATTCGCTGCTAGGCTCGCGGGCGACCCCGTCCGCGAGCCTTCACCCATGCCCATTTACCTGCTGGCGCTGATCGCCGCCCTGGTCGGATGCAGCCAGATCGATGTCGGTCGCCCGGTGGAGCGCCCCGCTGTCGCCGCGCCGGCGCCGGCGCACCCACTGGCGACCCGCATCCAGGCGCTGGGCCAGGGATTTGACGGGGACGTCGGCATCGCGGTGCGCGAGATCGACACCGGCTGGACCACCGCGTGGCGCGGCGGCGACGCTTTCCCCCAGCAGAGCGTTGCCAAGCTCTGGGCGGCCCTGGCGCTGCTGGACGCCGTCGATCAGGGCAAGCTGACCCTGGCCGAGCCCGTGGTCGTGCGCCGCGACGACCTGTCGATCTTCCACCAACCGATTCGCGCCCAGGTGATGGCCGGCGACGGCTATCACACGACGCTCGAGTCCCTGCTTCGCGGCGCCCTGACCCAGAGCGACAATGCCGCCAACCAGTTCCTGGTCACCCGCGTCGGCGGTCCAGAGGCGGTGCAGGCGGTGGTCGACGCCAAGCAGCTGGGTCCGATCCGCTTCGGCCCGGGCGAGCGGGTGCTGCAGCCGGCCATCGCGGGCCTCACCTGGCGGCGTGAGTTTTCCTACGGCAAGGGGTTCTGGCGGGCGCGCGCCTTCGTACCCATCGAGGTACGCCGCCAGGCCATGGCCAACTACCTCAAGGATCCGATGGATGGGGCCACGCCGCTCGCCATCGTCGACGCCCTGGCGCGGCTCAAGAAGGGCGAACTGCTGTCGGCGGCCTCGACCGAGCACATGCTGGCCACCATGGCGCTCAGTGAGACCGGCCCGATGCGCCTGCACGCGGGCCTGGGGCCGGGCTGGACCATGGCCCACAAGACCGGCACCGGCCAGGTACTGGAAGCGGTCTCCACCGGCTACAACGACGTGGCGATCCTCACCGCGCCGGACGGCAAGACCTACGCCGTGGCCGTGATGATCGGCAGCACCGAACGGCCGGTGCCCGAGCGCCAGGCCCTGATGGCGGCCGTATCGCGCGGCGTCGTTGACTGGCACGAGGGACGCGACCTGAATGCGCCGGCATCAACCTTGGCGCCGCCCGTCAGCCCCTAGAAGCGGTAGGCCAAGCCGACGCGGACGCCGCGGCCCGGCATGGGCGCGATGTCCTTCAAGAACGAGGCGTGCTCTCGTCCCTCCGCGTCCGTCAGGTTCCGCGCCTCGGCGAAGAGGATCACGGCCGGGTCTTCAGAGAGTTTGTATGAGGCCGAGAGGTTGACCATGGTGAAGCCGTCGGTCGGCAACTCGTTGGCCGCGACGCGGTCTTGTTGGGCCACGCGACGCACCTCCAGCTTGGCGTCCCAGCGCGGCGCCTCGTAGACCAGTCGCGCGGTCGCGGACCACGGCGGGATGCGTGCGGGCGGGCCAAGGTCGGTGTCGCCGCGCACATAGTCGGCCGCGCCTTCCAGGACGATCGAGCGGCCAGCATCGTTTTCCCACACCCGCCAGGAAGCCTCGACCTCGAAGCCGCGGAAGTCGGCGTTGGTCTGCACGTACTGGAAGATCTCCAGCCCGGAATCGATGTCGATCACCCCGGTCGGCGCCTGGTCGATGAAGCCGTCGTAGTGAGCCAGGTAAAGGTGCAGGTCGGTGCTGAAGCGGCCGCGCGTGAAGTGCAGGGCGGCCTCGAGCGAACTGGCCGTCTCGCTATCGAAGTCGGGGTTGCCGATCTCGAAGGCGGCGGTGGCCACGTGCGGGCCGTCGGCGAACAGCTCGACTTCGGTCGGCGCCCGTTCGTTGCGCGCCGCGCTGAGCCCAAGGTAGAGCCCCCGGACCGGGCGGAAAAAGATGCCCGCCGACGCCGAGATATTGGTGAAGTCGCGCGTCGCCGCGAGGCTCTCCAACGTCCGCTGGTCGATCCGGAAGCCGGCTTCGAAGCCGAACGGTCCCCGGTCCAGGCGCTGCAGCGTATAGGCGCCGACCTCGTCGATCTTGGCCTGTGGCACAAAGGCTTCGTCGCCGATGGCGTTGAAGTCACGGCTCAGCGCCTGCAGCCCGATGGCGCCGTTCCAGCCCTCGCGCTCCTGCTGGATCAGCTCCAGCCGGCCCTCCCAGCCCTCGGACGTGAAGATCGTGCCGGGTTCGGCGCCTTCGAACTCGGTATGGGTGTAGTCGGCGAATCCGGCGGCGCCGCGCACCCGCTCGAACGGCCCGAAACGGATGCCATGCTCGCCGAGAACGTCGTAACGGGTCTGCTCCAGGTCGATGGTCACCTCCGGCTCGGCGACCGTGCCGTAGTTGGACCGCGTCTGTTTCACCGAGGCTCCGAGGTAGCCATCGTCGCCGACGTAGGCCCCGCCGAGGCCCCATTCACGCAGGTGCGAGAAGCTGTTGATCACCTCGCTGGGTCCGTCGCGAGGCACGCCCAGCGCGTTGGCGAGACGCTGAGATATGGCGGGGCCGGGGATATCGTAGTCCTCGCTGTCGCGGGCCACGCCCTGGACCGTGAACACCCAGGGGCCGTTGCCGACGGTCACGGCCCCATTGGCGGCGCGCGAAGCGTCCACGCTGCCCACCTGACCCGTAAGACGGCCGTCGATGCCGCCTTCAGGGCGCTCGCGGGGCACCCGGTCGTCGATGATGTTGACGACCCCGCCGATAGCCGAGCCGCCG
>JANNVY010000434.1:0-4038 GCA_031408375.1 Pseudomonadota bacterium
CCCGCGACGAGATGCGCCAGGTGCTGACCAACGAGACGGGCTGGAACGGCGTGCTGCCTCCCCCGCCGCTGGCCATCGCCCGCACCCTGCTTGACGCCTGGGTGGACGGATTCGAGGGTTAAGCCGCGCCGAACCTTTCGTTCGGCAGGGCATTATGAAGATCAGGCCCGCGCTGGAGCGCCATTCCGGCCGGGCAGGTGCGTCCTGAAAGGACACTCGATGGCCAACAAGATACTCGTCCCCGACAAGGCCGCCCTGGCCGAGGAGCGCGACGCCTGTCCCGTCGTCCACCATGTCCCGAAGGGGTTCTCCGACAAGTTCGCCCTGGGCTTCACCCGGCTGCTGCGCTTCTGCGCCGACACCTTCTTCGCCAAGCGTTACGGCCACCGCGCCATCGTTCTGGAGACCGTGGCCGCCGTCCCGGGGATGGTGGGCGCGACACTTACCCACCTGAAGTGCCTGCGCCAGATGAAGGACGACGACGGCTGGATCCGCACCCTCATGGAGGAGGCCGAAAACGAGCGGATGCACCTGATGACCTTCATCCAGATCGCCAAGCCGACGTTCTTCGAGCGGCTGGTCGTCCAGCTGGCCCAAGCGGTCTTCTACATCGGCTTCTTCCTGCTCTACCTGATCTCCTCGCGCACCGCCCACCGCGTGGTCGGCTATTTCGAGGAGGAGGCGGTGACCAGCTACACCCTGTACCTCAAGGAGATCGACGAGGGCCGCTCGCCCAACGTCCCGGCCCCGCCGATCGCGCTGCACTACTGGAAGCTGCCGGCGAACGCGACCCTCCGCGACGTAGTGCTGCTCGTGCGCGCCGACGAGGCCCACCACCGCGACGTCAACCACGGCTTCGCCAGCATCCTGGCCGGCAAGGACGTCGATCCGGAATCCGTCGCGCCCTACCCCGCGCACGCGACCGAACTGCGCGGCGAGGCCTAATGCGCCTCGCGCGGCGGGCGGTTCGGCCTCGGCGGTAAGCACCAGGAAGCGGATAATGAAGCCGCACGGCCGGCCCCGGACGATCGTGACCGACGGCCTTCGCTTCTACGGCGCCGCCATGAAGGCGCTACCGGATGGCCGATCTCACCGTGAAGAAGAAGGCGCGGGGCGGCGCGAACGTGCGCTGGATGAATCCGTAGTTGGTGATGGGCAGGGCATCGGAAACCACAATTTCGTCGGTAAGGTTGCGCACGGCGAAAGTGGCGGACACGCCCGATCGGGCATGACCGATCGTCACGGCCGCATCCACGATTGTTCGTCCGTTCGACTGCAGCAGGGGGTCGTTGGTGTTGTCGAAGAATATGGCGCTTCGATAGTTGGCGCCGAGGTCGACTCCCATTGCCCAGCCCCCGGTCAGGGAGCCCTGCCATGACAGGGCGGCAACCGCCGAGAACTCGGGAGAGGCGGTCAGTCTGTTGCCTGACCTGTCGACCCCGTTGGCGTCGACAAAATCGGTGAACGTCGCATCAAGCCAGGACGTGCTCAGCCGCAGATTGATATTCCGGGGCAAAGCCGCCCGAAGCGTCACATCAACCCCCTTCATCTCGGCGTCCGCGCTGTCGAGCACCTGGCGGGCCGGGGGCGGGGTGGAACGCAGGGTGAAATCCTGCAGGTCAGAATAGTCATAGAAGAAGGCTGCGGCGTTCACCACGAGCCCCTCCGTAAACCGCCATGTGGATCCAGCCTCCCAGGCGGTAACAAACTCGGGTGCCACGGGGCCGATGGTGTCAGTCGTGAAGAGAGCCCCGCCGTTGAAGCTCCCGGACTTGAAACCGCGATTTACACTGACGTACGCGACCCGGTGCTGGGACAGCTCGTAGCGGGCGGCGAGACGCCACGATATGGCATCGTCCGTTTGCTGGCCGCTCCGCTCTGGCGAGAGGACCGGGTTGGCAGTGACCTCTTCAAAGCGGGTCTCGGTTTCGAAAGACGTGCGTTCTCGGGTCACACGGGCGCCGGCGGTGAGGAAGAGGCGGTCGGTGGCGCTGAAGTCTGTTTCCGCGAACAGGGCAATTGACCGGGTGTTGAGGACGTAGGTCTGAGCCAGTCGGAACGGCCCAAACGCAAACAGGACCGGATCGTCGATAAAGCCGACACCGGCTGCGCGCAGGGCGCCAAGGGTTGAAAACCGGTTGGTCGTGCTGAGGGTCTCATCCAGTCCAAAGGCGCCGGCGCGCCAGTCAAACCGGCCCTGCCGTCCGCCGAACAGAAACTCCTGGGTGAAAACCCGGCTTGAGTTGTCGAAATCGAGGGCCACCAGATCCAGCGGGCTTGCGTCGGTGTCTTCACGGACATCACGGTCGGCGAACCGCCACGAGGTTATCGAGGTCGCGTCGACTGTGCCGGCACGGTGCAGCGTCAGCACCGCCCCGCCCGTATCCAGATATTCGCGGCTGTTGCGGTCAAAGCCTTCCGAGAACGGATCAGCTGAATAGCGATAGCCCAGAAGATTGAGGCACTCGCCCGCGAGGACCCGTTGCGGAGCGCAGGGGATAAACGATGGCCCGGCCGGTGGCGGGCTGGCAAAGCCCTCCGGGGCAAACAGGCCGAGGCCCTCATGGGCCGTCATGGCGGAACGGTCGTTGGCATAGTCGACGATGAGGCCGGCAGTCCATGGACCACCCGTATCGGTGTCGGCGCGCAGCCGTATGGCGAAGGTCTCAATCCCGTTCTCTTCGCCACCGGTGAGGGTGTTGTCCGTATAGCCGTCCGACTTGCGATATGTTGCGGCGACCCTCGCCAGGATCGGACCCAGTCGACCGGTGTCCGCTGCGAAGTCATAGGCCTCGAGCCCGAACGACCCGATGCCAGCGCTGAGGGCGAGTCCGGGCGTGGTGCCCGGCGGATTGGTTTTGAAGATCAGGGCCCCGCCCGTCGCGTTGCGACCAAACAAGGTGCCCTGCGGCCCCTTCAGGATCTCGGCCCCGGACAGGTCGAAGAGTGCTACGTTCTGGGCCAGGGGCGAAGCGATGAAGGCCTGGTCGAGATAGACCGCGACCCCCGGATTGGCGCTCGGGTTAACATCGTTCGAGCCGATGCCGCGGATGAAGAACTGGGGCGCCGAGGAGCCGAAAATGGAGCGCTCGGTGAGACTGGCGGACAAGCCTGCGAGATCGGAGGCCCTGAAAAGTCCCGCTTGGCTTACAGCCGCTCTGTCCAGAGCCTCGACACTTCCCGGAACGTCTTCCACCGGCGTTTCCGTACGGCGTGCGGTGACGATCACTTCGTCCAGCATCTGAACCTGTCCGGCAGGATCAATCTGTTTCGCCTCGACCATGGGCGTTTGCAGCAGGAGTGCGAAGATCATGTCACTGTTTCCGTTCAGTCAGGCAGGAGTCGGGACGCCATGAATCAACCGCGCTGCCGGTAATGAAAACGGGTGGCGATGAGCCACCCGTTTCCTGCTTCTTGGCGATAATCAGCCGGTTTACGCGTGGCTCATCGTTGCGCCCTTGGCGCGCCATTCCTGGCTCTTGGCCGATGCGATCATGAAGATGAGCACACCGAACCCGGCCTTCGCGACGATGTCTGCGATCGTGTAACCGACCTGAACGATCATGGCCGCATCTCCGCTCATCGTAGCGATGTTCGCATTCCCAGCCCCCAACAGAAGCGGGGCAAAGTACACGACGGGGTAGAAGCTCCACGACAGAACCGTCACGGTGATCGCCAGATTGACGAGGCCGCGCGCTTCTTCGGGTTGGCTCTTGATCGATCCCCGCAGCCCGACGAACAGTTCGAAAAGGATGAATAGGAACGGGACCATCGAGAGGCCACCCCACAGCAGACGGGTACCCATGTCGGTGGCGATCTCGCCCGGATAACCCAGGGCGACCATGAGAGCCGCGAGCACGCCCAGCCGGACGCTCTTCGATATCGTCGCGGCCCGCGAAAGACCCATGACTAGGATGAGTTCGACGAGCAGCAGTGGGACAGTCAGAAGCCAGTCAACATAGCGATAGGCATCGTTGAACTTCTCACCGGACGGCGCGACCGTTCCGGCACCCGCATCGACAACAAATGCTGAGGACC
>JANNVY010000435.1:0-2147 GCA_031408375.1 Pseudomonadota bacterium
CCGCTCGGTCGTGAATCTGGGCCGCGACCTGTCGCTGGAGGTCGTCGCCGAGGGGGTGGAGACCGCCGCGCTCGCCCGCGCCCTGCTGGGCGTCGGCTGCCACTACGGACAGGGGTTCGGCTATGCGCCGGCCCTGCCGCCGCAGGAGGCCGAGGTCTACCTGAACGAGTCGCTGTCGGACGGGTATGCACCGATCAAGACGGTGGCGAGCTAACCCTTCTCACTTGTGAGAAGGCGGGAACCCACGCACCGGAGGCCGTAGGCCGCAGGTCCTTGCGTGGGGGTAGAGCCGTTCGACCTGGGCTCGGCTCCATTCCACTGTCGGAAGAAGCAGGTCGTGGTTGCCGCTGGCAGCTCTACCTCCCGCTATCCCTCCGCATGCGCTCCGGTGCAGGTCCCTGCCTTCTCGCAGGCGAGAAGGGGATGGCACTCAGGCTCTTCCGGCCTGTCCTGACAGCATCGAGGAGCTGACGCCCATGCGCGCCAAGGCCCGGTCCCATTTGGTCGCGTGGTCGCCGTCGAAGACCAGGTCGGGGTCGGCCGGGCCGGTCAGCCACACGTTCTCGCGCAATTCGAGCTCCAGCTGCCCCGCCTGCCAGCCGGCGTAGCCAAGGGCCAGCACGGCGCGGCTGGGCAGTTCGTGTCCGGTGGTCAGGGTCTGCAGGATTTCGCGGGTGGCGGTCAGGCACAGGCCCTCGGTGACTTCCATGGTCGAGCCCTCGACCTCGTAGTCGGCCGAATGCAGCACATAGCCCCGGTCACGCTCCACCGGCCCGCCCTTGAGCACCAGCTGGCGGTTGTCGCGGGCGCCACCCTTGATGTCCAGCTTCTCCAGGATCGAATCCAGCGTCATGTCGTCATGCGGATCGTTGATGCGCACGCCCATCGCCTGCTCCGGTGCGTGCAGGCAGACCAGGATCACGGCGCGCTCGAAGCGCGGGTCGCTGATGCCCGGCATGGCGATCAAAAGGCGGCCGTTCAGGAACTCGCCTTCGCTGGCGAACTCGGCCGGGGGAACTTCCGGAGGGGAGGTCATGTTTAGATGTATCCTTCCCCGCGAGGCCGGTTTCAAGACACCTGCTTGGCGGAACCGCCCGCGAGGGCTACATGCGGCCAGCAATTCCCTCCCCAGGAGACTAACCATGACTATCCAAGTCGGCGACCACCTGCCTCAAGCGACCTTCTCCGTGATGACTGACGATGGGCCGCAGCAGCGGACCACCGACGACATGTTCAAGGGCAAGAACGTCGTCCTCTTCGCCCTTCCGGGCGCCTTCACCCCGACCTGCTCGGCCAAGCACGTCCCCGGCTTCAAGGCCCACGCCGACGAGTTCCGCGCCAAGGGCGTCGACACCATCGCCTGCCTGTCGGTGAACGACGCCTTCGTCATGGGCGCCTGGGGCAAGGACCAGGACGCGGGCGATGACGTGGTAATGCTGGCCGACGGCAATGCCGACTTCACCAAGGCCGTGGGCCTGGAGATGGACGGCTCGAAGTTCGGCATGGGCACGCGCTCGCAGCGCTACTCCATGCTGGTGAACGACGGCGTGGTGAAGCAGCTGAACGTCGAGCAGGGCGGTGAATTCCGCGTCTCGACCGCCGAGCACCTGCTGGGCCAGCTCTAGGGCCGTTCGCCGCCCATGACTGACGTATTCTCCAAGGAGAAACGCTCGTCGGTCATGCGGCAGGTGAAGGGGCGGAACACCACGCCCGAACTGACGGTAAGGCGCGCGCTGACGAAACTCGGCGCGCGCTTTCGTTTGCACCGCAAGGACCTGCCCGGCGCGCCCGACATCGTCCTGCCGGGTCGCCAGTTGGCGATCTTCGTGCACGGCTGCTTCTGGCACGGGCACGACTGCGCCCGCGGCGCCCGCCAGCCCAAGCAGAACGCCGCTTACTGGCTGGGCAAGATCGGCCGCAACCGCGAGCGGGATGGCGAGACCCGGGCGAAGCTGGCGGCGCTTGGCTGGCGAGTCGAGGTGATCTGGGAATGTGACCTTGGGGACCCCGCCGCCCTGACCGCGCGGCTTATGAGTCTGCTCGCCGCCTAGCAAAGTCGCAGAACGCCGGTATGCTGGAGCCAGACCGGAGGCTCCCATGCGAACCATCGTGGCTTTGGCGGCCCTGGTCCTGACGCTAGGCGCGAG
>JANNVY010000436.1:0-2506 GCA_031408375.1 Pseudomonadota bacterium
CTGAAGGTGGTGCATCGCAAGATGTCCAACTTCCTGCCGCTGGATAAGAAGCAGTACCTCTGCGTCGGCGGCTCCAGCCCCGACACCTATTCGGAAGTCGCCAAGTTCAGCCAGAAGGACGCCGACCAGCTGGACGCCTACGGCAAGCGCCTGGAGGTCATCGCTGATGTGCTCCGCGACCTGGTCCTGGCCACCCCGCCCAACATGGTCGAGGGCGGCTTCGTCCAGGCGATCCCGGAACTGCTGAAGTCCGCGACCATCGGCAAGCAGCTGTCCAACCTCGACACCACGGCGCGGCGCGACCTGCTGGCGCTCTTCAGCCAGTCGGCCGGTGACTGGCTGGACGGCTGGTTCGAAAGTGATCCGATCAAGGCGTCCTACGGCTTCGACGGCGTCGTCGGCGCCTTCGCCAGCCCCTACACGCCGGGCACCGCCTACGTCCTGCTGCACCACGTCTTCGGCGAGGTGAACGGGGTCAAGGGCGCGTGGGGCCACGCCATCGGCGGCATGGGCGCCATCACCCAGGCCATGGCCTCGGCCTGCCGCGAGGCGGGGGTCAAGATCCGCACCGGCGAGTCCGTCAGCGAAGTCCTGGTCGAGCATGGCCGCGCCGTCGGCGTCGTCACCGGCAAGGGCGAGACCATCCGGGCCGAGAAGGTCGTCTCCAACATCCACCCGCAGCTGCTGTTCAAAAAGCTGGTCGACCCGGCCCACCTGCCGGCCGACTTCAACGAGCGCATGACACGGTACCGCTCAGGGTCGGGCACCTTCCGCATGAACGTGGCCCTGTCGGAGCTGCCCAAGTTCTCGTGCCTGCCGAAGGCGGGCGACCACCTGACCGCCGGCATCATCATCGCGCCGTCGCTCGACTACATGGAGAAGGCCTACTTCGACGCCCGCCGTGACGGCTGGTCCAAGGACCCGATCGTCGAGATGGTCATCTCCTCGACCATGGACGATACGCTCGCGCCCAAGGGCAAGCACGTCGCCAGCCTCTTCTGCCAGCACGTCCAGCCGGAGCTGTCGGGCGGCCGCAAGTGGGAGGATCACCGCGACGAGGTGGCCGACCTGATGATCAACACGGTCGACAAGATGGCGCCGGGGTTCGCCAAGTCGGTCATCGGCCGCATGGCGCTGACGCCGATGGATCTGGAGACGAAGCTTGGCCTGGTCGGCGGCGACATCTTCCACGGTCAGTTGAATCTGGACCAGCTCTTCTCCGCCCGCCCGACCCTGGGGCACGGGAACTACCGGGCGCCCATCAAGGGCCTCTATCTGTGCGGCGCCGGAACCCACCCGGGCGGTGGCGTCACCGGCGCTCCCGGACATAACGCCGCGCGCGAAATCATCGAGGACGGCAGGGGTTAGAGGGCAAACAGCTTGACCGTGACGCGGGTCCGCAGAGTTCTTACATAAGCGTATGAATTAGTGACGTTTTTACCGCATTTCGATGGTGTTTGAAAAGGGGCGCAACCTTGGCGTCCCTGGCTGGTTACAGGGCCATCGCGACGGGGAAACACCCCCGAATTCGCATCTGAACAAGGGCTCCTCATGACCATCGTCCAACCCACGGTTGGCGCGCGCGCCTCACTGCGCCGCAACGCCTTCCTCTCGGCCCGCACCGGCCTCATGCTCGGCACCGCGCTGGGCTGCTCGATCGCCATCCTGGCCAGCCCCGCGGCGGCCCTGGACGAATGCGGCGTCAACGTCGGCGGCAATCCGGACGCGGTCTGCACGGCGGTCAGCGGTGTGGGCAATCCCTACCCGACCGGCATCAACTACAACGGCCTGCCCGGCGAAGACCTGACGATCCTCATCATGGGTGACGTTGCCGTGGTCGCCCCCGCCGTCGACGGCGTGCGCGCCATTGGAGCCGTCGGCTTCGACACCGAAGTGACGCTCTATTCGGGCGCCACCATCGACACGAACGAAGACGGCGTCTTCGCGGTGGCCTCCGGGGCGGGCGGCGACGCCTACGTCACCAGCTCCGCCGACATCTACGCCGGCCACCGGGGCATCCTGGCCTTCGCCGCTGACGGCTATGCGACGATCTACAATTCGGGCGACATCAACATCGACGGCGCCTCGGCCGCGCTCTACTCCGACGGCCTCGTGGCGGTGGCCAACTACGGTGGCGTGCTGGTGAACAACTCAGGCGACATCAGTGTCGTCGCGAACGATGTTTCCGACTTCGGTATCTACGCCTACGGCTACCAGGCCAGCGCGACGGTCACCAATACCGGCGACATCACAGTGACCAACGCCGTCGGCTCCGGTACGGGCATCTATGCCTCCGCCAGCGGCGTGGCTGAGCCGGTCGTCATCTATTCGACCGGCCTCATCGACGTCTATTCCGTGGGCGACGCTCACGGCATCGAGGTCTCGTCTGACTTCACGGCCGACGTCGATGTCTTCGGCGACATCACTGTGGAATCCACCCTGGGCCTCGCCTCGGGCATCACCGTGAACGCCGGCGACGCCGTCACCATCGGCGTCTACGCCGACG
>JANNVY010000437.1:0-6375 GCA_031408375.1 Pseudomonadota bacterium
CGCCGTCGTTGGCTGGGCCGGGCACGCCGCCCTGATGGACCACAGCGCCATGAGCTGGTTGCACTGCGGCTCGGACGCCCTGCACCTGCTGGCGGCGGGGGTCTGGTTCGGCGCCCTGGCGGCGTTCGGCGTGCTGCTGCGAGGCGAGGGCGGGGCTATGGCCGCGGGGTCGCTGTCGCGGTTCTCCGGCGTCGGCGCCGCCAGCGTCGCGGTGCTGGCGGCGACCGGGGTGCTGAACGGCTGGATCATCCTGGGCGGGCCGGAGGCCTTGTTGAGCGCGACCTGGGGCTGGCTCCTGATTGCCAAGGTGGGGCTGTTCGGCGCCATGCTGGCGCTCGCGGCCGCCAACCGCCTGTGGCTGACCCCGCGCCTGTTGCGCGCGCCGGACGCGGCGGTCGTCGCCCGGTTGCGGACCACGATCCTGGCCGAGCAAGGCCTGGCCCTGCTGGTGCTGGGCCTGGTAGCGGTCCTGGGGACGCTGGACCCGAAGGGCTAGGCGCGCCGCGCCCGGCCCAACGGGTCGTTCGGCGCTAGTGCATCATCATGCCGGAGCAGAGCTTGTGATCGGCCTTGGCGCGCTGGGCCGGCGACAGCACTGCATAGAGACGGGTGACCGCGACGCGGAGCCCCTGCAGGTCGCGCAGGTGACCGCGCATCATCCGTTCCATCCCGGCAAGGCGCTGGGGCAGCGGGCTGTGCGTCATGGTCATGCCGCCGGGCCGAGACATGTCCATGCCCGCGGACATATCCATGCGCATGCCGTCCGGCATGGCGTGGCCGCGCTGCGCCGCCGCGAAGGCGTTCCAGGCGCGAAGCTGGCGCGGCGTGATGCCGAGTTCGCGCTTGAGGGCGTCGAGCCGCGCGCCTGGGAGTCCCATGCAATGCATGCCCGCCATGTCCATGCGCGACATGTCCATGCGTGACATGTCCATGCCTTGGCCCATACCGGGCATGCCGGCGTGGGACGCGGGCGGCGCCTGCTGGGGCGTGGGGTGGTGCGGCGTGGGCTGGGCGACCGCGAAACCGCCGGAGGCAAGGCCGAGGACGGCCGCCAGCAGCAGGGGCTTTAAGGTGAGTTTCATGGGACAGCTTTCTGGCCGGGTTACGGCCGATGAGACTTAAGGCCCAGCTTGCGCTGATTGTTCCGCGCCGCCTTGATATTGCTCAAGCCGGCGCGTCCACACGCCGTGAGCGGCGCCGCCAGCTTGACAAAGCCGGAGCAATTCGCTCTGTTGGTTGAACGATCAATCAACTGAGGCTCCCATGAACCGCCGCGCGCTCACCGTTTCCCTCGTCATCGCAACCGTCCTGCAGGTCGCGATGGTGGTCGCCGGCCACTGGTCCCTCGCCGTCGCAGGACTGTTCTTGGTCGGCGGCCTGGCCTTCTCGCTGGTTGGCGGCGTGATCTACGCCCTAATGGCCAAGCCTGCCTGGAATGAAGCCATCGGGATGGGCGCCCTGGTCGGCGGGCTTTCGGCCCTCATCGGCATCGGGGTCAGCTACGTCCTGGGTGACGTGGAACCAATTCTACTGGTGCTGGGTACGGTCAGTTCGGCGGCGACCGGATTTGTCGGCGCCGCGGTCACGCGGATGTTCGTCAAGCCGTGAACCCAGGGCCGCCTCCCACCCGCGACCGCCTGGTCTACGCAGCCATGAAGCTGTTTTCCGAGAAGGGTTACGGCTCGACCAGCGTGGCCGACATCCTGCGCGAGGCGGGGGCCAATTCCGGGAGCCTGTACCATGCCTTCCCGACCAAGCAGGATGTGCTGCTGGCGGTTCTGGGCGCCTATCAGGCGGGCATCGAACCGATGTTGCTGGAACCGGCCTGGGGGGCGGTCGAGGACCCGATCGAGAAGGTTTTCGCCCTGCTGGACTGCTACCGCACCCACCTGGCCAGCACCGACTGCACCTACGGCTGCCCGATCGGCAGTCTGGCGCTGGAGATCCATGAACCGGACCCGCCGGTGCGCGACCTGCTGGCGGCCAATTTCGACGGCTGGCGGGCCCATGTGGAGCGCTGCTTCGAACAGGCGAAGGGCCGGTTCCGGCCGGGCTTCGACCCGAAGCGCGCGGCCAGCTTCACCCTGACCGTGATGGAGGGTGGCGTGATGCAGTCGCGCACCTACCGCACGCTCGACGCCTTCGACGAGGCCGTGGCCTCGCTGCGCGACTATCTCGACGCCCTGACAATCAAGGAGCAGACGGCATGAAACCGATGATGTGGGCCGCGATGGCGGCGGTGGTGATGGTTGGCGCGCCCAGCGTGGCCGCGGACGATCCTTTGGGTCCGATGGGCTTCCTGGTGGGGTCCTGCTGGAAGGGCGCGTTCCCGGGTGGTGGGAGCGTGACCGACACCCACTGCTTCGAGGCGGTGCACGGGGGCAAGTTCATCCGTGACCGGCACGTCGTGGAGGGCACCCCCCAAGCCTATGCCGGCGAGACCCTCTATCGGTGGGACGCCGCCACGCGGACCATCCGCTACACCTACGACGCCTCGGACGGCGGCCACAGCGAAGGCACGGCGCGGGTGGTCGAAGGCGGTCTGGCCTTCGAGGACAGCTACACCGGACCCGACGGCGAGCGGCTGTCCCTGCGCGCCAGCTGGCGGCGAGACGGAGCCGATGCCTATTCAGCCCGTTCGGAAGCCCAGGTCGGCGGGGAGTGGAAACCGAAGTTCAGCGTGCGCTTCGAGCGCGTTCCGGCGCCCGGCAAGGTCAATCCCCAGTTTCCCGACGTGCGCGACACCTCCTGGCGGGAGCCCGACGGGACCGGGGTGATCCGGGTCAGCACGACGGTGCGGGCGTCCGCCGACGAGTTGTGGGTCGCGCTCAGCACCGCGGCGGGCTGGAAACGCTGGGCGGTGAAACAGGCCTGGGTCGATTTCCGCCTCGGGGGCGTGATCGAAACCAACTACGACGCGGCGGCTGCCCAGGGAGCGCGCGCCAATATCAGGAACCGGATCGAGGCCTATTCGCCCGGGCAGTTGCTCAGCATCCGTAACGTCCAGGCGCCGCCGGACTTCGAGCACGCGGAAGAATTCTCGCAGGTGGTGACCACCATCGTCCTGACCCCGCGGAGCCCTGAAGAGACCGAGGTCACCCTGACGGCTGTCGGCTTTGGGCCAGGACCCGCCTTCGATGCGCTCTATACGCGGTTCATCATGGGCGACAGCTGGACCTTGCAGAATCTGAAGCGGGTGATGGAGGCCCCTGGCTAAGGCGTCAGGCCGCGGCCAGTTCGCGACGGCTGGCCTTCAGCCCGCGCGCGACAATCCAGCCCAGAGCGTAGACCCCGGCCGCGCCCAGGGCGACTTCGGAGATTTCCTGGAAGAAATGGTGCTGCATCAACACCCCGGCGCTTAGCGCCAGAGGGGCGGCGAAGCGGCTGTCGCGCAGCACGGCCAGCAGGCCAAAGGCGAAACGCGGCCGCGCGAAACGCATGACCAGTGCGGCGGTGATGATGCCCCAGCCTGCCAGGGCGTAGGCGGTCTCCCAGAACACCGGCGGCAGGAAGTTGTGCAGGTTGGTCTCGTTCTGCAGGTTGCCGGCGTAGAGGTCAGCAGGCGTCGACCAGTGAAACAGCCACTGGCCCCAGCTCATCTCCTCGCCGGCGATGAGGAAGGCGGCCACGGCCCCGACCGAGTAGATCAGGCGCTCGAGCGCCGCGCCGCGCGTCGCCAGAACGGCGCACAGGCCGGCGGCGGCGGCGAACAGCAGGACGGTGGCGTATTCGACCAGGCCGGTGTCCTGGGCCTCGCGGCCGAAAAGCCAGATCATCGGCTCTCCCAGGGCTCGGTTGGCCACGTTGAGCGGCGCGAGCACCAGCCACAGGACCGCGAGGGCGGTGATGGCGAAGGCGGCGATGAGGCGGGCAAGCGGGCCGGTGAGGGGCTGCCGGTATCCACGGACGGCAATCACGCCCAGGGGGAGGGCGGCGACCAGGCTGAGCGCCAGCAGAACCAGGGCCAGCGGATTTGCAATCGTGCCGTCGAACATGGGCGTCCTCGTCAGGCGCTGTGGCCGGGTGGGTTGCGGGGCGCCTCGTGGAAGGCGATCAGCCGGTCGAGGCGGCTGATGGCGCGGCGGGGCGCGGTGGCCAGCCGGCCCATGGGCAGGGTCTCGAAACCGCGTGTCAGCAGGCCCGCGCCGCGCGCTGCGCCTGCCAGCAGGGAACGCCCCCAGATAACGCCGGAGCCGAGCGGTGTGCGCAGATCGGCGAACTCTTGCTTGAAGCGATAGACCCCTCCGCCCAGGTCGATGCGGGTCACGCCTTCGCGGGCAACCTTCTCGGCGATGGACTGGAGCAGGATGATGCCGGGCGAAACGTCGGAGAATTCCGGATCGAAGGCGGTGAACCAGTAGTGCATCACCCCGCCGGCCTGGAGGCCAAAATGGCTGGCGGCGACGCAGCCGCCGATGCGCAGGGTGGACAGGCGGCCGCGAAGGCCGGCCCGGGCGTTGCGGGCGAACAGGTCCGCGACCAGCCGGCGGGTCCAGTCGGCCGCGAAGACATCGATCTGGCGCGTGCGGTGATGCTGGGCGCGCTTCAGTTCGAGCAGGTTGGCCAGGGCGGCCGGGTCGCGGTCGTCGGCGTTGAACTCGACCGTCTGCCCCTCCAGCCTGCGTTGGCGCGAGCGCAGATTGCGAAACGCCTTGGGCTCCGCGGCCGACTGACGCGCCACGTAGGCGTCGTAGCCCTGCGACAGGTCCAGCGAGAATCCGTTTGTGGGCGCCGAAGCGAAGGCCAGGCCCGGGTCGTCAGTGGGCGCGCCGGAAAAGTGGAACATGCGGGCGCCGACAGCGTCCACCAGGCCGTCCGGATCGACCCGGGCGTTGGGACCGCACACAAATCCGTGGGCGTCGGACAAGGGACCGCCAGCTGGACGCAAGGCGCCAAAACGCCCCTCGTGGAAGGGCAACAGCGCCTGGAGCTCACCACCGTGGCTGAGGCGCGCGACCTTAAGGTCGCCGCGCGCGGCGTGGACGGCATCGCACCAATCGAGGGTGAAATAGGGACTGGCGAGGGACGGCCGGGTGCGTCGAAACCCCTCCCAGGCCGCACGGTCCGACGCCGTCAGACTGGGCCAGGAGAGTGTCTCATACTGGTGCGTGCCCGGTATCATCCCTGTTCCGCTGCAACCTTTGGTCCACGGGCGGTCGGGCCGCGCAATCGCGCAATGGGGCGCCTGACAGGCTCCGGTCAGGGGACTAGGCTGGTCCGGCAACCAAGGAGTCGCCCATGTCCCGGATCAAGGTCGCGGCGGTGGTCGCCCTGTCAGTGCTGACGGCGTCCTGCGCCCATCTCCAGAGCCTGTCGTCTGCGGCGACCCGGCCCGCCGCCATGGCGGGGACGTGGGAGGGAACCGGCATCCAGTCGCCGGCCGATGACGATCCATCGTGGCCGATGCGGATCGTGCTGAACCCCCAGGGCGACGGCGCCGTCTCCTATCCCAGCCTGAACTGCGGCGGTTCGCTGACGCGGGTGGGCGCGGCGCGGGGCGGCGTGGTCTACCGCGAGGTGATCACCTCAGGCCTCGATACTTGTATCAGCGGCGGGACGGTCACCCTGGTCCCGGCCAACGGCAACCTGTTCTGGTACTGGACCGGCGAGAACTCCGACGATCCCGAGGTCAATGCCTCGGCGGTGCTGACCCGCACGAGGGACTGATCGGGCGGTTGGTGCGTCCGGGGACCGACACTCGCCGCACCGCAAGCGCCAGACCTGCCACCGCTCGCGCGGGGAGTGTCTGTCCCCGGTTGTCTCTTGCAGGCTGTCGGAAGCCCCCGGAATTCGCCCCAAGCGGAACCATACCGCCGCCCCGGGCTTACGGTGGCTGAGGGTCCGGCGCCAACGCCGTGCCAAGGAGCTCATCCAATGCGTAAATCCGTCTGGGCCGCCGGCGTCGCCGTCGCCGCCCTGTTGCCGTCCATCGCCTTCGCCCAGGACCGCTGTGACCAGCGCTCCGATGACCGCGCCGTCGCGGGCACCGTCATCGGCGCCATCGCCGGCGCCGTCGTCGGCAGCAATGTCGCGGGCCGCAATGACCGCACCACCGGGGCCGTCGTCGGCGGCGTGGCCGGCGGCGTGGTGGGCAACGCCATCGCGCGTTCGTCCGCCGACTGTGACCGCGCCTATGGCTACTACGACGAGTACGGACGCTGGCACGCCAACGACCGCCGCGTCGACAACGCAACCGGCTACTTCGATCGCGACGGCCGCTTCGTCCAGGGCCAGCCGAATGGCTATTACGGCCAGGACGGGCGCTGGGTTGAAAGCCGCGACATGGGCGGCTACCGCGATGGTGACGGTCGTTGGGTGCCCGCCTACGCCAGCGGCTACTACGACAGCCGCGGCCAGTGGATCGCCGGTTCGTCC
>JANNVY010000438.1:0-1650 GCA_031408375.1 Pseudomonadota bacterium
CTCCGCGGTCTCGGGCTATACCGGCGGAACCACGCGCAACCCGACCTACGAGCAGGTCACCGGCGAGGGGACTGGCCACTTCGAGGCCGTGCGCGTCACCTATGATCCGCGCCGCATCTCCTACCGCCAGCTGGTCGACAAGTTCTGGCGCACCGTCGACGTCACCGACGATGCCGGCCAGTTCTGCGACCGCGGCCCCAGTTACCGTCCCGCCGTGTTCGTCACCCCCGTCCAGAAGCCCGTCGCCGAGGCCTCGCGCGCGGCCGCTGCCAAGGCGGTCCGAACCGGCCGGTTGCTGACTTCCATCCGGCCGATCGCGACCTTCTGGCCGGCGGAGGACTACCATCAGGATTTCTACAAGAAGAACCCGCTGCGCTATCGGGTCTACCGCCAGGGCTGCGGTCGTGACGCCCGCCTTGCGGCGATCTGGGGCCGCTAGCCCCGGCCGAGTCTGCGTTGAGTCACTGGGCAAATACATCCGGATTGCGCGAGTATCAGTGTTATCAAGTCGCGCGGTTGGCGAATACTGCTGCAGCCAAGCTGCGACATTGTGGTCCGATTACTGAGATGCCGACCTCGGCGCATCCAAAAACCGTGGTGTGGCGGCCACGCAACGGCCATGATCGTCCTTCCCGCGATCATGCAATCTTCACAAATGTGTCTCGGGCGGCTCTTAAGGGAACCCATAAGTGACGGGGCGGACGTGAGACCGCGAATTTGCTGGCCTGCGTCCAAAAATGGGGATTATCCGAGATGAACTACAAGCGTTTGGTTTGGGCGAGCACCGCCCTGGCCGGCAGCCTGCTGCTCGCCACCGCCGCCGCCGCGCAATCGACCGGCACCCAGACCCAGGAATCCACTGTGGTCGAAGAAGTCGTCGTCACCGCCTCGCGCGGTCTGCCGACCATCGACGGCACCATCGTCGCTGAACAGATCCCGAAATCCCGCTCGACCATCACCCAGGACTTCATCGACACCCAGTCGGCCGGCCAGACTGTGATCCAGTCGGTCAACCTGGTCCCGGGCGTCAACTTCACCTCGTCGGACGCCTACGGCTCCTCGGGCGGTAACCTTCGCCTGCGCTCCTTCGACGGCAACCGCGTGTCCCTGACCTGGGACGGCATGCCGCTGAACGACACCGGCAACTACGCCATCTTCACCAACCAGCTGCTTGATCCCGAACTGATCGAGCGCGTGACCGTCAACCTCGGCACCACCGACGCCGACAGCCCCACCGCCTCGGCGACCGGCGGCACGATCAACTACCTTAGCCGCCGCCCCGGCGACGATCCCTCGCTTCTGCTGCGCGCCGGCGTCGGCTCGAACAACTACCACCGGATCCTCGGCCTGTTCGAAACCGGTGAGCTGGTGGACGGCCTCGGCGCCTGGGGCGCCGCCTCCTGGACCAACTACGACAAGTTCAAGGGTCCGGGCGAACTGGACAAGAAGCAGGTCAACGGCGGCGCGCTGTGGGACCTCGGCAACGGCAACTTCTTCAGTCTCGCGGGCCACTTCAACTGGAACCGCAACAACTTCTACCGCAACCTGTCGCTGCCCCAGATCGCCTTCTACGGCCGCGACTACGACAACCTGTCGACTTGCACGCGTGATGCGCCGACATCGGGCGTGGCCGACAACGAGAATTCCACC
>JANNVY010000439.1:0-3485 GCA_031408375.1 Pseudomonadota bacterium
CTTGGCCCAGACCGGCGGCTCGCCCGGCTCGGCGATCAGGCGTTCGCGTTCGTTGGGCTTCAGGGCGGAAGGCCCGTAACCCTCGCCAGTGAACAGGGCCTCGATCTCGGGAAGCGGCAGGTCGTCGATGAGGGCCAGGGAGCCGATGACCAGCGCCCGTCCATCCTCGCGCCCCATGGCCCACCCCAGCCGGGCCTTGCCGCGCAGGCAGCGATAGACCCGGTCGGCGATGGCGCGGCGGTCCTTGGAGCCGGCGAAGCGGTGCTCACGGCCCCACGCCTTCAGCACCTCCTCGGCCGGCGCGCGCCCGCTCGCGATCCTGTCGAGGACTTCGGCGGCGGCTTGCAGGCGTGCGGGCGGCGTCAATGCGTCTCCGTCAGATGAACAGGGCGGCGATGACCATCACCAGGCCGATGAGCGATGCGAACCAGACCAGGGTGCGCAAGGGCGAGCCCCAGGCGTAGAGCGGCACGTAGAGCACCCGGCTCCAGACGTAGAGATGGGCGCCCCAGATGGTGAAGTCCCGAAGCGTCGTGGTGGTATCGGCCAACAGGACAGCGACGGCGAAGAAGGGGAAGGTCTCCATGTAGTTCTTCCACGCCCGGTCCAGGCGCGCGGCCATGCCGGTGACCGGAATCTTCTCGTCGCGCGGACCGCGGGCCCACTTCAGCCCCTGCTGCTGGCGCGCTGCCCCGGCCGCCCACAGCAACTGGACCAGACCCAGCACGATGGCGATGGCCAGCAGGCCCAGCTCGGGTCTGCCCCCGAAGACAGTGATGGTCATGAAGGCCATGGCGTATCCTCCCTGCCCGCTCTAGCCGCGGGTCGGATAGTTGGGCGCCTCGCGCGTGATCATCACGTCGTGGACGTGGCTCTCCCGCAGACCGGCGCCGGTGATCCGGACGAACTTCGCACGCTTCTGATACTCGTCGATGGTGGCCCCGCCGACGTAGCCCATGGCGGCGCGCAGGCCGCCGACCAGCTGGTGCAGGATGGCGCCGATACCCTTGTAGGGCACCTGACCCTCGATCCCCTCGGGCACCAGCTTCAGCGCGTCCGACACTTCCTTCTGGAAGTAGCGGTCGGCTGACCCCTGAGCCATCGCGCCCAATGATCCCATGCCGCGATAGGATTTGTAGGACCGGCCCTGGTAGAGGAACACCTCGCCCGGCGCCTCGTCGACGCCCGCGAACATCGAGCCCAGCATGGCCACGCCCGCCCCGGCCGCGATGGCTTTCGCCAGGTCGCCGGAGAACTTTATGCCGCCGTCGGCGATGACCGGCACGCCGTTCTTTTCGGCGGCGCGCACGGCCTCCATGATGGCGGTCAGCTGGGGCACGCCGACGCCCGCGACGATGCGGGTGGTGCAGATCGAGCCCGGGCCGATGCCGACCTTGATGGCGTCCGCCCCGGCGTCGATCAGGCTCATGGCCCCTTCGTAGGTCGCCACGTTGCCGGCGATGATCTGGATGCGGTTGCCCTCGCGGCGCAGGCGTTTGACCGCCTCGGAGACCTGGATCGAATGGCCGTGGGCGGTGTCGATGACGACCGCGTCAGCGCCGGCGTCCACCAGGGCCTGGGAGCGTTCGAAACCGTTGTCGCCAACGGTCGAGGCTGCGCCAACGCGCAGGCGGCCCTGCTCGTCCTTGGCGGCGTTGGGGTGGGCCTGGGCCTTCTCGATGTCCTTGACAGTGATCAGGCCGACGGCGCGGAAGTTGTCGTCGACGACGATGACGCGCTCGATCTTCTTTTCGCGCAGCAACGCCAGCGCCTGTTCGCGGCCGACGCCCTCGCCGACGGTCACCAGGTTCTCGCGGGTCATCAGCGACCCGGCCTTCACCGACCCGTCCGACTCGAACCGCATGTCGCGGTTGGTCAGGATGCCCACCAGCTTGTTGGAACCCGGCTCGACCACCGGGAAGCCCGAGATCTTGCGCCGTTCGGTGATCGCCCGGACCTCGGCCAGGGTGGTCTCGGGATTGATCGTGACCGGGTTGATCACCATGCCGCTTTCATAGCGCTTCACCGAACGGACCTGCTCGGCCTGTTCGTCGACGCTCATGTTGCGGTGGAGCACGCCCATGCCGCCGGACTGGGCCATGGCGATGGCCAGACGGCTCTCGGTGACGGTGTCCATCGCGGACGACACCAGGGGGATATTCAACTCGATTTCGCGGGTCAGGCGGGACCTGGTGTCCACCTGGGTCGGCATGACCTCGGAGGGGCCAGGTTCCAGCAAAACATCGTCGAAGGTGAGCCCTTCGCGAATCTCCATGAGACTCTCCGTTTTGCGGGCCGCGTATGACGGAAGCGCCCGGAAAGGGCAAGGGTTTCGGCGCCGTGTCGCCTGCCTTTTCGCCGCATGGCCCGGTGACGGGGCATTCGGGCCACCCTAAGAGGGTCCTTCGCGGTCATTTCGGAGCCTCGCCTTGGACACCACCCAGATCAGCAACGAGGTCGGCGGCTACCTCCTGGAGGCCTGGTCCGAGGGCGAGGCGATGCACGCGGCCGACTGCCTGAACGGCGCCGGCGCGGTGCTGGGGTTCCTGTGCCAGATGCAGGCCCGCGCGCGGCTGAAGGCCGGCGAGTACACCGACATCAAGGACGCCCTGATGGAGGTGACCACCAAGGACGGCGAGAAGCTGTTCTTCGGCCAGGCCATCAACGACTGCCTGATCGGCGAGATCACCGGGGTGGGCATCTGGAATTACGCCGCCGGCGCGCTGGGCGACCAGGCCGCGGCCGAGGCGTTCGATATCAAGGGCCTGTTCGGCTATGTCGCCGGCACGGTGGGCGAGAAATTTTTTGGCCAGCCGCGCCTGCCTGAGGGGATCACGGTCAAGGAACTGCCGATCGAGGCCGTGCGCCGCCACGCCAAGATCCTGTACGACCGGATGCAGTTCCACGCACCCGACCCCAAGCTGCTGACGCAGATCTACGGCACAGCCGCCCACCAGCTTATCCGGGGTGCAGCGGGCGAGTTTCCGTGGAACGCCGACCCGGTGGTCGCCAAACCGGTCGGCCTCACCATCTTCATGGAAGCCGCGGCCCCGATGTCGAAGATCGACCCCCGTCCGCTGGGGATCGACCCGCTGGTTTAGGGTGGCGAACAGAACCAAGGTCCGGGCCGTTTGCTACCGGCCCTTGAACCCCGTCGCGACCAGGTAGACTTCTGACGAGTCGACCCGGCTGGCCTTGGGCTTCACGTACTTAACGTCGGCGAAGTTGGCGCGCAGCAGGGCAAGCACGCCTCCCGCCGAACCGCCCTGGAAGTTCTTGGTCACGAAGGCGCCGCCGGGCTTGAGCGTGCGCACCGCGAACTCGGCCGCGATCTCGATCAGGGCGATAATCTTCAGGTGGTCGGTGGCGCGGTGGCCGACGGTGTTGTGGGCCATGTCGGACAGGACCAGATCGGGCGCGCCGCCCAGCAGGTCCATCATCTGCTGATCGACGCCCGGATGGGTGAAATCGGCCTGGATCATGAT
>JANNVY010000440.1:0-2666 GCA_031408375.1 Pseudomonadota bacterium
GGCCCACCAGTCCGATGGGGATGTCACGCTCGATGATCGGCAGCTCTCCGCCCTGTCCGGAATTCCGCCTGGACTGGGCCGCCAAGGCTGCCCGCAGGCCTCCGATGACTGGACCAGCCAGCTTGGTCAGGGTCCAGACAGAGGCCACGGCAATGGCGCCGGCGCCCATCAGGCGGACTTCGCTTCGCCACAGGGTGGTCGCGACTTCTTCCGCCGGTCCCTGCAGCTGTTGTAGCGCCGTCATGATCGGCACCGCGCCGCCCCAGGCGATCAGCATGCCGAAAAGCATGGCCAGGCCGACCGACAGGCCGACCAGGTGGCCTGCGCCCAGCAACGCCAGCGACAGTCCGCCCGCCATGCCGGTGGCGCCGACGCCGCCAGGACCGACGCGGAAGAACACAGCGGCCTCGGCCGCGAAAACGCGCATTGCCGCACCGACGGCGAAGAACAGGGACGCCAGCGAACCCACGACGACCGTGACCAGCCCGGCCTTGCCTTCGGCGGCGGCTTCGGGCGTGTCGGCGCGCGAGCCGGATCCGACCTTGAGCACCTCGGCGGCGGCGACCCCTTCGGGGTAGGGCAGGGGCGAATTGGTCACCAGCGCGCGGCGCAGCGGCACCGAAAAGGTCACCCCCAGGATGCCGCCAAGCGCGCAGATCAGGAACGAGGTCCAGAACGGGAAGCCCGTCCACCAGCCGATCATGATCAGACCGGGCAGGACGAAGATGATCGAGGCCAGGGTCCCGGCCGCCGAGGCGACCGTCTGGACGATGTTGTTTTCCCAGATCGTTGAATTCTTGAACAGGCGCAGCACTGCCATGGAGATCACTGCCGCCGGGATCGAGGTCGCGAAGGTCAGGCCGACGCGCAGGCCCAGGTAGACGTTGGCAGCGGTGAAGAAGAGGGTGATGACAGCGCCGAGGATCAGGCCCCGGATAGTCAGCTCCAGCCGGCTTGCGCCGGGCTTGGTGGAATTGGTCACTGGTTCACCCGGCGCTGTTCGCAGTCAGGTAACCCCAAGGCAAGCGGCGGGGCAATCGCGCTCAACCGCCACCGTCACCGAGAGCGGTCAGCCGCCGACGTCGTCAGGGTCAAGATCCTCGCCGGCCTCTGGCGGACCGGGCTCGAATCCGAGGAGATCGCCCGGCTGGCAGTTCAACTCGCGGCACAAGGCATCGAGGGTCGAGAAGCGCATGGCGCGCGCCTTGCCGGTCTTCAGGATCGAAAGATTGGCCAGGGTCACGCCGACGCGGTCGGCGAGCTCGGTGAGCGACATGCGCCGGTCGAGAAGAATACGGTCAAGTTGGACGCGAATGGGCATGGGCGCCGCCTAAATCGTCAATTCCGCTTCGCGGCGCAAACGCGCCCCTTCGCGGAACACTTCAGCCAGCACAAAGACCACCAGCACGGAAAACCAGGTCGGCATGTCCACCCAGCCGCCGGGCGGGTTGAGGCCGGGAATGAACAGGGCCGCGCCCTTGCGGATCATCACGTTGCCCACCGCCAGGCCGGCGAGGCCCAGGCCGATGAGGCGCATACGGTTGATGTTGGACGGATGGAACGGATCGCCGGCGGTCAGGGTCGCGAACACGCGCCGCAGGCCCGAGACCACATAGAGGATGACGCCGCAGTAGGCGGCGATGGCGGCGAGACCGCCGGCCAGCAAGGGCTTGGTGAAGCGAATTTCACGGGTGGCGCCGTCGATGGTGGCGACCATGTTGCGGTCAACCGGCAAGAGCAGCGCGGAGATGGAGGCGATGGCGAGCGCGCCGATGATGCCCCAAAGCGCGACGTAGACGACGTCCAGCGCTATCTTGAGGAGGCTCGATACCGAGCCAGGGCCCATCGCCCGCATCCGATCGTCTCCCCTACCCCTTTTCGATCTGCTCCTGGGTTTGTCCCGGGATGCGGTCTCTTCTTCGTCGTCTCTCGGCCCCCAACCTTGAGCATGGGGGCCAATTCGTCGTGTCGTCAGATCGGTGAACTGTTCGCCGTCCGCGGGCCTTACGCTCCGCGAAACGGCGAACTCTCACCGGACCGCACCGGCATTAGATGGCGCGGACCAGGATGGCGACCAGAGCCAGCGGAAGGCCAGCCAGGAGGACAGCGTTGATCACGGTCATACCGACCTTGTCCATCCAGTTCGAAGTGCTCATCGTTTGCATTTTCATTCTCCGTTTCTCTCAGTCCTGAGGCCCGAAGGCCAGTTGTGCGCTGCAACATTAACTCGCGGTTATATTTCGCGGTTGCGAACGGTGCAGCTCCGTTCTTGCTGATTATCAATACGGGATCGTCGAAAAGCGATCAAGCAGAATTATCGATAAACGATATTAAACTTTTGCAATGCATTAAAGGCGCTTAATTTAAGCCCGCTGTTCCTTGAGTCCGTTAGGTTTGCGAAAACCATGTTCGCCCACCGGACCCCCAGATCGTGCGTCAGGCGAGCCCTTCAAGGGGGCCCCGCATCACGTATCATTACCGAAACGCAATGCCGGTAACGGGTTTTCACGCCGCCAGGGACGCCGCGCCCCATGATGGAGAGGTGTCGACCCCACCGCATTTTTCGCGTGAGAGGCGAAAACAGGCGCTGCGCTTGCGGCCCGCCCGCCTTTCCCTCACATCGGACCGAGACGAGGACGCCTGATGCCGCTGCACCTGCCCGCGCG
>JANNVY010000441.1:0-2400 GCA_031408375.1 Pseudomonadota bacterium
GAGCCGACGTGGTACCAGACGTTGACCGAGACGATCGGGGCCTTGTGGTCCTCGTGCACGATCACCGTCAGGCCGTTCGACAGCTGGAACCGCGTGTAGGCGATGTCCGGCATCGGGATGGTCTGGGCGGCGGCGGCCCGCGGCGCGCCCGCGGCCTGCACGGCCATCGGTGAAAGAGCAATCGCGGCGACGGCCAGCGCGCTGACAAGCTTGCGGATAAACATGGGACCCCCGGAATCGAACCGCCCTTCCGGGCGGCATTCGCGGCGATCAAAGCACATCTGCATGCACGGGGGCAGGTTACGGTTGTGTAATTCGGGCGACGCGCCTTCTCCGGAGGTCCGTGCGCGCGAGGTTGAGGCGGAACCACCACTTCGGCCAGTGTCGCGTTTCCCCCTCACCCTCCAGCGTTGGCCTGCGCCTTCGGCTCCGGCACGCTGGGACCTCCCTCTCCGCGAGGGAGAGGGGAAGTGAATCTTGACCCTCCCGGCCGCCCGGCCCAAACGAAGCGCTTGCCCACGGAGTCTCGCGTGCCGACCAAGCCCTCCCCGCTCGCTGCCGAATTCGACGCCGCCGGAGAGGCGCGCTGGCGGGCGCTGGTCGAGAAGGGGTTGAAGGGGCGGCCGTTCGAGGACCTGGTCTCGACCACCGCCGACGGGCTGCCGATCAAGCCGCTCTACACCGCCGACGACGCCGGCCCCCTGCTGTCCGCCCGCCCGGCTCCGTCCGAAGATCCGGAGCGGCCGTGGGACCTGCGTGCGTGTGTCGAGCACCCGGACCCCGCCCGCGCCAACGACCAGGCCCTCGTGGACCTGACAGGCGGGGCGCAGTCGCTGCTCCTGAAGCTTGACCCGTCCGCCGCCGACGGCATCGCGGTTGCGTCCCAGGACGATCTCGCCCGGGTGCTGGACAGGGTGCTGCTGGAGCTCGCGCCGGTCGCGCTCGACGCGGGTTGGCAGGGCCCCGACGCCGCCAACTGGCTGGCGGTACTGGCCAAGGGCGCGCCCAATGCGCCACTGGCCTTCCACATGGATCCCGTTTCCGCCTTCGCCGTTGCGGGCGCCAGCCCCGGTCCGGTCGAGGCCCACATCAACGCCGCCGCCCAGTCGGGCGCCCGTCACGCCGGCGCCTACCCAAAAGCCACCGCCTTCCTCGCCTCGGGCCGCGTCGCCCACGAAGCCGGCGGGTCGGAGGCCCAGGAACTGGGCCTGATGGCCGCTGCGGCGGCCGCCTATCTGCGCGCCATGGTCGACGAGGGCGGCATGGCCATCGCCGACGCCTTCGGCCGCGTGGTGCTGGGCGTGAGCGCCAACAAGGACGTCTTCATCACCGTCGCCAAGCTGCGCGCCGCCCGGGCCATCTGGGCTCGCATGGCCGAACTGGCGAGTGTCGATGCGCCGGCGAAGATCGAGGCCTGGTCGTCGCGGCGCATGCTGGCGCGGCGCGATCCCTGGACCAACTTGCTGCGCCTCACCGCCGCCGGGTTCGGCGCCGGGGTGGGCGGGGCGGACGCGGTGATCCTCGAGCCCTTCACCCAACCTCTGGGCCTCGCCTCCGACCTCGCGCGGCGCCAGGCGCGCAACACCCAGCTGGTGCTGATGGAGGAAGCAGGACTTGGACGGGTCGCGGACCCTGCGGGCGGCAGCTGGCTGTTCGAGAGCCTCACCGACGAGCTCGCTCGCGCCGGCTGGGCCGAATTCCAGAAGATCGAGGCCGACGGCGGCGTCATCGAGGCCCTGCGCGCCGGCCGTTTCCAGGCCGATGTCGCCCGCGCCCGCGACACACGCCTCGCCTCCATCGCCGAGAAGCGCGCCCCCATCCTGGGCGTCACCGCGTTCCCGCCCGCCCACGACGACCCCGTCGCCCTAGACACCGCCGAACATTCCCGCTTCGCCAGGACCGTCGACCTGCGCCAGTCCGGCGACGACAGCCGCTGCGAGCCGCTGACCCCGATCCGCTGGTCCGCCGCCTTCGAGGAGGCCGGGCAATGAGCAAGCTACCGTCCTTCACCGCCGCCTTCACGGAAACCGGCAAGCCCTCGCCCGTCAGCGGCCGACCCGCCTGGGAAACGCCCGAGGGCATCGCCGTCGCGCCCGAATACGGCCCCGCCGACATCGACGGCCTGGACTTCGTCCACGGCCTGCCGGGCATAGCGCCCTACGTCCGCGGCCCCTACCCGACCATGTACGTCACCAACCCGTGGACCATCCGCCAGTACGCGGGCTTCTCCACGGCCGAGGACTCCAACGCCTTCTACCGCCGCAACCTGGCGGCCGGTCAGAAGGGCCTGTCGATCGCCTTCGACCTGGCAACCCATCGCGGCTACGATTCAGATCACCCGCGCGTCAAAGGCGATGTCGGCATGGCCGGCGTCGCTATCGATTCGATCTTCGACATGCG
>JANNVY010000442.1:0-2562 GCA_031408375.1 Pseudomonadota bacterium
GGCACGCTGGTGGCGCTGGATCACCTGGCCCCGGAATCGCGCGACGAGCGCCTGGCCATGATCGTCGATGACCCCGCCGCGGATGGCGAACTCGCCCCGGTCCGAGACGGTGGAGGCGCGCTGGTAGCCATTGACGGCGAAGTAGCGCTCGAGATCCGCGACATTCACCTCGCGCCCGACGCGGGTCACGAAGCCTGCCGCCGTCAGGGCCGAGCGCGGCGGCACCCGCTGGATCAGGGCCGGCGCCGTGGTCAGGACCAGCAACGGCTTGCGATTGGCCGGGTCCCGGCGGCACAGTGACCACAACGCCGCCATGCGCTGAGCGGCGATGGTCGGCGTGGGGCTGACGCGGTCGTAGGGCAGGCAGTCCCAAGCGGGGATGCGCAGGATTTCAAGGTCCTGGGAGAAGAATTTAATCGCCTGCTCGAAGGCATCGGCGCGGGTGTAGTCGCGCGCCACGAACAGGGTCACCCCGCCCCGCGCCTTGATCACGTCGGCCATCACCAGGGCGTCGAAGCCCTCCGGCGCGCCGGTGACCTCAAGGCCGCCCTCGGCGGTTGCGATGCGCTTCAGATCGTCCACTGGCGTCAGGAACCCCGGACGTCGGGATGGGTGGAGGCGTGGGCCGTGGCCTGGAAGTCCTGGATCATGCTCATGACCTCGCCCTGCCACTCGGGCGGGGTGGGCACGCGGCCGACGATCCAGGCGAACAGGTCCTGGTCGGGCACATTCAGCAGGGTCTCGAACTCTTCCAGCTGGGCGTCGTCGAGCGATTTCAGGCGCAGGTCCGCGAACGGACCCAGGATCAGGTCCGCTTCACGAAAGCCCCGCCGCCACGCGCGGAAGGACAAACGGTTCAGGCGCGCCTCTCTGGAAGGCTCGGTCATTTTCGTCCTTGGTCGATGGGCGGGCGTCATAGCCTTCAACGCGTCGCTTGGTAAGCGGTTATGCTGGTCTCATGCGGCCGGAGATTCTCTTTCCCCTGTTCGCGCCGGTCTCTTCGCTGAAAGGGACGGGCCCGAAGACCACGCCCCTGCTGGAGAAGCTGGCGGGGCCGCTGGTGCGCGACCTGGTGTTCACGCCGCCGACCAGCCTGATCTTCCGCACCCGCTCCACGGCGACATCCGCCATCGAGGGTCAGATCCAGACCTTCGAGGTCATGGTCCTGCAGCACATCCGCTCGCCCAAGCCCGGCGCGCCCTACAAGGTTCGGGTCAGCGACGACACAGGCTTCATGCACCTGATCTATTTCAAGGTGTTCGGCGACCATCTGGAACGCAAGATGCCGGTCGGCTCGCGCTGGACGGTGAGCGGGCGGGTCGAACGGTTCGGCGCGGAGGTGCAGATCCCCCACCCCGACTATGTCCTCCCCGCCGAGTCCGACGCCTTCCCGCCGCCGGTCGAGGCCGTCTACCCGGCCACGGCGGGCATGTCGTCGCGCCAGTTCCACCTCTTCGTTGAGCGGGCCCTGGAGCGCACGCCCGACCTGCCCGAGTGGCAAGATGCGGCCTGGGTCAAACAGGAGCGCCTGCCGACCTGGCGCGAAGCCCTGGCGCTGCTGCACACGCCGTCCAGCGAGGCCGATCTCGCCCCCGCCTCGCCGTCGCGCCGACGCCTCGCCTTCGACGAATTACTGGCCCACCAGTTGGCGCTGGGCCGCCGCCGCTCGGCGCGCCAGGCGCAACCGGCGCCGGTGATCCTGCCCGGTGAGGCGTCTGAAACGCTGCGCGCCGCCCTGCCCTTCACCCTGACCGGCGCCCAGGACCGCGCCCTGGTCGACATTCGCGCCGACCTGGCGGCGGGCGTGCGCATGAGCCGGCTGCTCCATGGCGATGTCGGCTCGGGCAAGACTGTGGTGGCGGCGCTGGCCATGGCCGACGCGGCGGCGTCCGGCTTCCAGGCGGCGCTGATGGCCCCGACCGAGATCCTGGCGCGCCAGCACTTCGAGCGGTTGAAGCCGCTGTGGGAGGCCGCGGGTCTGGACGGCGTCATCCTGACCGGCCGGGACAAGGGCAAGGCTCGGGCCCAGAAGCTGGCCTGGATCGCCGAGGGTTCGGTGGCCTTCGTCTTCGGCACCCACGCCCTGTTCCAGGACACCGTGGAATTCCGCAAGCTGGGCCTGGTCGTAATGGACGAGCAGCATCGCTTCGGCGTCGCCGAGCGACAGCGGCTGCAGGACAAGGGCGCCTCGGTCCATGTGCTGGCCCTGTCGGCCACGCCGATCCCCCGTACGCTGGAACTGACCCAGTTCGGCGACCTGGAAGTCTCGCGCCTCGACGAGAAGCCGCCGGGCCGCAAGCCCGTGGCCACCCGCGTCATCCCGACCGCCCGCATTGGCGAGGTGGTGAACCGGCTGCAGACGGCGTTGGCCGGCGGAGCCCAGGCCTACTGGATATGCCCGCTGGTGGCGGAATCCGAGGTCAGCGACCTGCAGGCCGCGGAGTCCCGCGCCGCCGATCTGAGCAAGCGCCTGGGCGCCGGTATCGGCCTGGTGCACGGGCGGATGAGTGGGCCGGAGAAAGACGCGGTGATGACCGACTTCTCGGAAGGCCGCATCAAGCT
>JANNVY010000443.1:0-1708 GCA_031408375.1 Pseudomonadota bacterium
CCCTGAAACCGCTACGCGGCGGATCAGCAGCCCCTCGGGACGAGCCCGAGGGTGACGGCAAATTGAAGGGATCGGTGACCGGTTGAGATCGCGAACCACCGCCCGACGCAACATCGACCGAGACATAATTGACGCTTGATCCGGCCCCCGCCGTCAAGCCCCCCGTAGGCGCCTAGTCGCCGCCATCCCCGCCGCCAGAGCCCCCGCCGACGTCGCTGTGGCCGCCGCTGTCGGGGCTGGCATGACCGCCACCATGGCCGGAGGTGTCGGCGCCGGCGACGCCGCCGATGAACGCTGCATCCCCGCCACCACCATTCCGGCCGCCCGGGTCACGCCGCCGGCCCGCCGACGCCAGGGTCGCCAGCAATCCGGCCAGGCCTGCAACGCCCGCGCCCAGCGCCAGCTTGCGCCAGTCTTCGGGGTGCTGGATCCCCACGACCGCCAGGATCGCCCAGGTCGCCAGCATCACTACGATCACCAAGGTCTGTATCGATTTCATCCTTCGCTCCGCTCAATTCCTATCCCGGTCGCACCCACCGCTGGCTGCGGCAAAGGATGTACAGAACACACCCTTGCACTCTCAGCCCCCCGCGCGGGTCCAATTGCATTGTGCCGGAATAGGTCTCTCCGTCCTCGGGATTGTACAGCCGTCCGCGCCAACCCCGGCCATCGGGCTCCAGCCCGCTCAGCAGGTCCGTGCCCGCCATCCGCCGGTTCCGCAGCCGGGGGTTCCTATTCTTCGTATCCCGCGCATCCGGGTCGGTGCGCAGCCGGTTGGACGTCACCACCCGCCCGCACAGGGCCTCGCCACAGCGATAGATCTCGACCACTCCGCCATCACTCTCGGTCAGCCACCGGCCAAGGTAACTCGCCGTCGGCGCGGGCGCCGCCAGCACGGGCGCGCCCGCCGCCCAGCCGGCCGCAAGCAAGGCTGCTGCAATCATTCGCTTCACGCCTGTCGTTCCCGTCGTCAAAGTCAGAGAGCTCTCGCGATCCAGACAAAGGCGTCAAGCGCGCAGACAAACGCCCCGGCAACCTCTCGGCCGCCGGGGCGTCTTTTCGTTCAGGCGTTAGCGCGGGCTAGTTGCGATAGCCGCCCGGGCGACGATCGTTGTCGCGGGTGTCCATGCGGATCTGACGCGCCAGGGCATTGAGGCGGTCATTGATGATCTGCGTGCTGCGCGGACCCAGGCGACCGCCGTTGCGGCGACGCATCTGGGTGTCCTGGTTGCGGATTTCCGACAGGGTGCGCATCGCCTGGCTCGACTCGCGGCGGCTCAGGTCGCCCTGGGCCGTTTCGGTGCGGATCAGGCGGTCCAGATACTGTTCACGCTCGCGCGTGCCGCGACCGACGCCGCGCCACAGGTCATCACGGCCATTGTCGTAGCCCTGGGGGTTGCCCTGGGTGTAGCCGCGATAGCTGTTGTCGGCGTACCAGCGGCCGCGGCTGTCGTAGTAGCCGCGCGTCTCGCCGGCCACCCAGCGGCCGTTGTCGTAGTAGCCGTACTGCGCGTCGGCGACCCAGACGCCGCGCTCGTCGCGACGGCCGGGAGCCTCGCCGCGGACCCAGCGGCCGTTACGGTCGTAATAGCCCTGCGAGGGGCCGGCGACCCAGCGGTGAACGAAGGCATGCGAAGCGGGCCGTGAACCGCCGGCGCGGAGCTCCGAAAATGCGGTGGCTCGTTGGGTTGGCGGCCCCGATCCGGCC
>JANNVY010000444.1:0-2882 GCA_031408375.1 Pseudomonadota bacterium
CAGCTCGCGGCCGCGGGTGGGGGTCTTGCGCTCCGAGTAATCGATCTGCCGCGCGTCAGCGAGATCGAGAGCTTCGACCGAGGCCACCAGTTCGGTGGACGGATCGAAGGTGACCACGGTCACGTCCCGGGCTGTAACGGTCTGGGTGTGGTAGGTGTATTTCTCGGTCGTCTGCGAAATGTAGAACCAGACGTTGGGCTCAAAGGTCGAGATCGCCGACGGCGATCCCAGCTTGGCCATGACCGACGATTTGGTGTCCTCGCCTATCTTCACTTCACGCGGTGCGGCGTCCATCACCTGGAAGCCCTGGCGGGCGATGGTAGGGGCGCAGGCGCTGGTCCCCAGGAGGGTCGCGGCGGTGATAAGCGCGGCTGTACAGAGGCGGTGCATGGGAGCTCGCGAAGGTTTCGGCCTTTGACCTACCGTTCCTCGGCGATTAGTTCAACGGCGAGGCGGAAACGAGGCGCCTGTCCCATGCTATCGACCCTGTTCAAGTCCCGCCCCGCCAGGGCCGCCGGTGATGCCCTTTACGGATCCATTGCGGCCCAGTCGCGCGAACCCGCCTTCTACCTCGGGCTGGGCGTTCCTGACCGTATCGATGCACGATTCGAACTCTATTCGCTGCACCTGGCGATCCTGCTGGAACGCCTTGCAGGGCAGGGGGAAGAGGCCGAGGAGATCGGGCAGTCGGCGCTCGACGCCTACGTCCGATCTCTGGACGACGTGCTGCGCAAAGTCGGCATCGGCGACCTCAGCATGGCCAAGAAAATGAAGGCCATCGCGTCGTTGCTGATGGGCCGGTTGAAGGGCGTCGGCGACGCCTTGTCGCCGCCCGACGAAACCGCGCTCGCGGAATTTATCGGCCGCACCGTCTATGCCGACGCTGGTGAGTCGGCCGATCCGGCACCCTTGGCGGCCTATGTGGCTCGCGCCCACACCGCCCTGGCCGGGCAGGCCTTGAAGGACATTCTCCAAGGCCGTCTCGCTTGGCCCCAGCCATGACCGTGATCATTCCCGCCGTCTGGAACGTTCCCATCCGCCTGGACCAGGTGGGCAAGGGAACCGGCCGTCGGCTGGTCGCCGACGAGGCCCAGCGCGCCATCCTCGCCGAACAGCTGGAGCTCGATTCTCTGGATTTGCTTGAGGCCGAGGTTGAGGTCCTGCCCTGGGGGCGGGATTACGAAATCAAGGGAGCCTTCAGGGCCAGCATCCTGCAGACCTGCGGGGTCACGCTTGAGCCCCTACCGTCGCAGATCGAGGGTCGCTTCTCGGTGAAGGCGTCCGAGACGCCGCCGGAGGAAGAGCACGATCCCCATATGGAGATCGGCCTGGAGACCCCCGATCCGCCCGATCTCATTGAGAACGGCGAGATCGACCTGGCGGCCTATGTCATCGAGCACCTGGCGCTGGAGATCGATCCCTTCCCCCGCAAGCCGGGTGTCGAGTTCGAACCGCCGGTCACGGAGCCGGAACCATCGCCCTTCGCTGTCCTGGCCCAGCTTCGCCGCGACAAGGCCGGGCATTGAGGGTTCAGGGTTGAGCACGCTTGCATCGGCGCCACGCGGCGCTATCGTCCGCCCGCGCCACGACAGGCGCCGCGCCGACCGCCGGACCGGGTTTGCTTGACCCCGTCCCCCGGACCTCGCGCCAGGAGCCCGCAGACAGTCTTGTCAGAACCCATTGTCATATCGATCGACGCCATGGGCGGCGATCATGGCCCTTCGGTCGTCCTGCCTTCCCTGACCCGCGCCAGCCAGCGCATGCCTGGTCGATCCGTGCGCTATCTGCTGCATGGCGACCGCGCTCAGCTTGAGCCCGGGATCGATGCGCTCGGCGACATCGCAGCACTCTGCGACATCCGCCACACCGAACACGTCATCGCCATGGACGAGAAGCCCGCGATCGCCCTTCGTCGCGGCAAAGGTTCGTCAATGTGGAACGCCATCGAGGCCGTGAAGACCGGCGAAGCCCACGCCTGTGTTTCGGCCGGCAACACGGGCGGACTGATGGCCATGTCCAAGCTGTTGCTGCGCATGTCGGCGCCGGGCCTGGATCGGCCCGCTATCGTGGCCAGCTGGCCGACCGCTCGAGGGATCACTGCGGTGCTCGACGTCGGGGCCAACGTGTCGTCCGACGCGGCCCAGCTCGTCGAGTTCGCCATCATGGGCGAGGCTTTCCACCAGGCGGTGCACGGCTCGACCAAGCCGACGATCGGGCTGCTCAACGTCGGCTCGGAAGACGCCAAGGGACACGAGGAGGTCCGCGAGGCGCAAAAGCTGCTGCGCGAGGGCGGTTTCGACTTCGACTACTATGGATTCGTCGAGGGTGACGACATCGCCAAGGGCACGGTCGACGTGGTCGTCACAGACGGCTTCACCGGCAACATCGCGCTGAAGACAGCCGAGGGCACGGCTCGGTTCATCTCCACCTTGATGAAGGAAGCCCTTACGGCTAACCCGCTGGCGCGGCTGGGCGCATTGCTGGCGCTCTCGTCCCTGAAGAAGATGCGGGCCAGGATCGATCCAGGCACCGTCAATGGCGGGCCGCTGCTCGGGCTGAACGGCATCGTGGTCAAGAGCCACGGGGGCGCCGACGCCAAGGGCTTCGCCAACGCCATCAAGGTGGGCGCCGATCTCGCCGCCAGCGACTATGCCGAGCGCATCGCCAAGAACATGGCCCGACTGGACGAGGCCATCCACACACCAGCGCCCGAGGGCGCACCCCTGCCGGCCGGGACGGAGACCGATTGATGATCCGCAGTGCGGTGACAGGCGTGGGTGGTTACCTGCCGGAAAACGTGGTCACGAACGACGAACTGGCCAAGACGGTCGATACTTCCGACGCGTGGATCATTGAGCGCACCGGCATCCGCCAGCGCCACA
>JANNVY010000445.1:0-1606 GCA_031408375.1 Pseudomonadota bacterium
CTGGCTGGCGTTCAGTCGCTTGCCCTCGCCGTCCAGGGTCTCGCGCAACGCCTGGGCGGTCGCGGTCTGCAGGGCAGGATCGACCGTCAGCCGCACCACAAGATCAGCCTCCGTGCCGACGACGGCGCGGATCTCCGCCGAGGCGATATCGCGGACGGCCTGATCCAGCACCCAGCCGAAGTCACCCTCCGGGCGCGGCTGGACCAGCACCACCGGTTGGCGCGCGGCTTCGGCGGCCTGCGCCGGCGTGATCCAGCCTTCCGCCGCCATGCGGTTCAGCACCAGACGGCCGCGCTTCAGCGCCGCGGCGGCGTTGTCGGTGGGGTCCAGCGTCGAGGGGGCCTGGGGCAATCCGGCCAGGACCGCGGCCTCGGCCAGAGTCAGCGCCCTGGCGGGCTTGCCGAAATAGGTGCGGGCGGCGGCGTCGATGCCGTAGGCGTTCTCGCCGAGATAGACGCGGTTCAGATACAGTTCGAGCACGCCGTTGCGGCCCAGGCGCTTGTAGAGCTCACCGGCCAGGACGATCTCCTGGACCTTGCGCTTCATCGTTCGCTGCGGCCCCAGGAACAGGTCGCGGGCCAGCTGCTGGCTGATGGTCGAGGCGCCTTCGACGGTGCGGCCGGCGCCCAGGTTGGAGCGCGTAGCGCGCGCGACGGCGCGCCAGTCGACGGCGTCATGCTCGTAGAAACGCCGGTCCTCCGCCGCCAGGAAAGCACGCGGCACATAGGCCGGCAGGTCCCTGAGCGCTACCTTCAGCCCGTATTTGGGACCGCGGGTGGCGATCAGGGCGCCGTTGCGGTCCAGGAAGGTCATCCCGGGGGCCCGCTTCAGGTTGGCGAGGCTGGCCATCGACGGCACGGCGGGGATGTCGGCCATGAAGTAGCGCCAGCCGGCCGCCGCTCCGACCATCAGCAGCAACAGCAGGCTGACACCTGCGGCGATGAGGAGGCGACTTCCCTTGCTGAACCGCGACTGCCGCTGGTGTAGTAGGTCGGCGCGGAAGGTCTCTGCCCCGAAGTCGTCGGGGTCGGGACTGTCCGGCGTTTGGGGCGTCTCCGTCATGGGGCCGTCCGCGTCCCAGAAAGTTCGCCCATGCCCTCCAAACCCTTCTGGGAAGCCAAGCGACTGGAGCAGATGACCGTACAGGAATGGGAAAGCCTGTGCGACGGCTGCGGCCTGTGCTGCCTGGTGCGGTTCGAGGATGAGGAGACTGGCGAGGTCATTCCGGCGCGCGTGTCCTGCAAGCTGTTCGATACGAACCTATGCCGTTGCACCGATTACGAGAACCGCAAGAAACACGTTCCCGACTGCATCAAGCTGACGCCATGGAACATCGAAGAGCTGGAGTGGATGCCCAGGAGCTGCGGCTATCGCCGTGTCTGGGAGGGGCGGGGACTGGCGGACTGGCACCCGCTGATCTCGGGCGATCCGGAGAGCGTGCACCGGGCGGGCGTTTCGATTCGCGGGCAGACGATCAACGAGGCCGACCTCGAGAGCGAAGAAGACGCGGTCGAACTGCTGGCGCCGGAGTTGATGCGCGAGCGCGGGCTGGATTAGTCCCAAACGAAAACCGGGCCCGCCTTGCGGCGGACCCGGCATCATTCAG
>JANNVY010000446.1:0-2745 GCA_031408375.1 Pseudomonadota bacterium
GAGCGCGGTCACCCCGGTGCAGGCACCGTCTTGCATGATCAGATCCAGCGCGAAATATTCGACGAAGAACTCGACCTCGCGGCGCACCGACTGGCCGTACAGGGTGTGCAGAATGGCGTGGCCGGTGCGGTCGGCGGCGGCGCAGGTGCGCTGCACCGGGCCCTCGCCGTAGTTTCGGGTCATGCCGCCGAAGGCGCGCTGGTAGATCCTGCCGTCGTCGGTGCGCGAGAACGGAACGCCCCAGTGCTCCAGCTCGTAGACCGCCTTGGGAGCCTCACGGCAGAGGTATTCGATGGCGTCCTGGTCGCCCAGCCAGTCGGACCCCTTGACGGTGTCGTACATGTGCCAGCGCCAGTCGTCCTCGCCCATGTTGCCGAGCGAGGCCGAGATGCCGCCCTGGGCGGCCACCGTGTGCGAGCGGGTCGGGAAGACCTTGGTGACGCAGGCGGTCTTCAGACCAGCCTGGGCGCAGCCGAGCGCGGCGCGCAGGCCCGAGCCGCCGGCTCCAACGACGACAACGTCGAAGGTGTGATCGATGAATTCATAGGCGGCCATCAGGACGCTCCCAGACCGATGCCGAACACGGCCTTGAGGATGGAGACCGCGGCCACGAGGCCAAGGCCCCAGCAGAACACGGTGTTGAGCAGCAGCAGCGCCGAGCCGAGGGCGCCGTGGACATAGTCTTCGATGACCACCCGCAATCCCATCGCCATGTGCCAGAGGCTGATCACCAGTACGGTGGCGAACAGCACCAGGTTCACCGGCTCGTGAATCCAGGCGAGAGCGCCCTCGTAGCCGCCGGCGGCGATCTCCGGAGCCTGCCACAGACCCCAGAGGATCAGCGGGATCAGAAGCAGGGAGGAGAGGCGCTCGGCCTTCCAGACGCCGGCGCCATGCTTGGCCGAACCGAGGCCTTCGATAATCTTGCGGGGGGTGGACATGCCGCTCACAGCGAGACCCTTCCGATCAGGAACAGCCAGGCCCAGAAGGCGACGGTCGCCGCGATGGCCAGGACGATGGAGGCCGTCGTCAGGCTGGAGGCCAGCTTCGGCTCAAGGCCCAGCCCCAGGTCCCAGACCAGGTGCCGGATGCCGGAGAACAGGTGATAGAAGGCCGCCGCGCTGAGCGCGAACCAGGCCAGCAGGCCCAGGGGCGACCCGGCGATCTGCAGGAACCAGGCGTAGCATTCGGGCCCGGACGCCAGGCTGGCCAGCCAGGCCACGACCAGGGCCGCGCCGCCGTAGAGTCCGACGCCGGTGACGCGGTGCAGGATCGAGCCGGCCATGGTCACGTGCCAGCGCCAGATCTGCAGATGGGGAGACATCGGACGTTCCGAGGGGCCACGAGGCTGGCCTCCGCCGGGATTGCGCGGGCCTGACGAGCCCGCCTGCTCTTTGGACATGGGTCCGGACACCTTTCACGAGGCAAGTCTTTGGCGCAGGTCTTGCGCCGCCTCGGTCGCGCCCGGTTTTAGTCCCCGTCGCCCGCCTGTCAACGAAGCCCTTGGCGACGCCCTCATGCCGGGCAGGGGTTCGCGTCCTGCGGGAATGCGCGCTGCCTGAAAGGCGCGCCGCCTTGCGCCCGCCGCCTGCGCGAAATAGCACTCTGGGCTCGAAGTCCGTCGCGAGCTCCGCCCCTTGTCGCTTTCGCCTCTTCTTCTGCTGATCGCGACCCTGGTTCAGGCGCCGGATGGCGGCGCCGATTCCGGACAGGACGCCGGCGAGGGCGGGGCGCCCGTCGCCACCGCGCCCGCCCCGCCGACGACCCGAGCGGCGGGCGAGGAGCTGGTTCCGCCGACGCCCAGCGCGCCTCTGCCCTACGAGACGCGGTCGGTTCGGCCCTTCGAGATGAACGCCACCGTGCCCACCTCGCCGGTCCCTTACGCTCCCGGCGCCAACGACCACATCCCCGACGAGCCGGTCACCGTCGACGCCTATCGCCACAGCTATGAGGGCCCGCTGAGCAGCGTCGAGAAGGCCTATGAGGCCGGGGTGAAGCGCAGCTTCGACGCCCAGCAGGTGCGGATGGGGCCGATGGACGGGTCCTGGATGGTCCGCACCCAGGCCGGCGCGCCGTTCATGGCGCTGATGCTGGCAGATCGTGGCCGCGCGGATTCCGAGATCGAGGGCGCCTGGCGCAGTCTCGGCGGCCGGCCCGGGTCCGGCCGTTCGGGCTTCCTGCTGTCGGTGGCCGCGAGGGCCAGACCCTGGTGGTGCGCTGGTATCCGTCGGACGACACCGGCAACATCAATATAATGCGGCTGAAGCCGTCGCCGGACGGCCGTTGGAGCGGTTCGGTGACCGCGCGTGACGTGGAGTTTCCGGTGACCATGTCGCGCGGGCCGACCACCGGCCCGAACTAGGCCTACTCAAATCCTTCCCCGCTGGGGAAGGATTGAAGCGCTATCTCACGCTTCGGCCAGCACGCCCACCGCCGAGCGCACGGCGCCGAGCGCCAGGGCCAGTTCTTCTCCGTAGGGTCGCGCCTCCCCGATGTTCCAGACCGGGCGTGGCCAGGCCGGATCGTCGGCGCGCCGGCCGATGACGTGGACGTGCAGTTGGGGCACGACGTTGCCGAGCGCCGCCACATTGGTTTTCTCGGGCAGACGCCCGAACGTGGCGCCGAGCGCCAGCACCGCTTCGTCCGCCAGCACGACCTCTTCCATCAGGGTCGCCCGCTGGGCGGCGGTCAGGTCTGTGAGTTCGACGGCTCCTGGCACCCGCGGAACGAGCAGCAGCCAGGGAT
>JANNVY010000447.1:0-2950 GCA_031408375.1 Pseudomonadota bacterium
GCCCATCTTCACGAGCGACCAGCTGCGCAGAATGTATTCCTGGATCGAAGCGCGGATCCACCACATGGCATAGGTCGCCAGGCGGAAGCCTCTGTCCGGATCGAATTTCTTCACCGCCTGCATGAGGCCGACGTTGCCTTCGGAGATTACTTCCCCGATCGGCAGGCCGTAGCCGCGGTAGCCCATGGCGATCTTGGCCACGAGACGCAGGTGCGACGTGACCATCTTGTGGGCGGCCTGGGTGTCCTCATGCTCGGTCCAGCGCTTGGCGAGCATGAACTCCTCGTCCTTCGCCAGCATCGGAAACTTGCGGATTTCGGTCAGGTAGCGCGACAGCCCACCATCGGGCGAGAGCACTGAAAGCGATTGTACGGCCATAAGGTCCCCTTAACTCCAACGAGCAGGCGCTCCGGACTCCGCCACCGAGATGCACGGCGTCCTCGCCTCTCAACCGTTCACTTAGGGAAGCGTTGCGTCCCTTTTTAGTCACCCCCACCCACGGCCAAGCTCGACCGTGGCTTTCGGGCGCCACTTGAAACGGTGTATCCGCTGTATAACGGATAGTCAGTCCTTTTTCAATACTAACGATTTGTAACCTTTCCCGGCCGGTCGGTCCGGAGCGGTGGACAGGCGCGCGGACTGGCGCGACAGTGTTCGTCGAAAATCTGGAGGGCTCCGATGCACGTCACCACCCGCCGTCTTTTCGGCCTTGCCGCCGCCCTGGGGCTGGCCATGCTGGCCGCCTGCAACCTTCAGAACATCCAGGCGCCCGGCCTGGCGGCCGACAAGGACCAGGCCGCGCGAAACGTCTTCAAGGCCATGCAGAAGGGCGATCTGGCGGGCATCCAGATGGGGCCGGAGATGTCCACCCCTGAGGCCCAGGCGGCCCTGCCGCGAATCTTCCAGATGATTCCCAAGGGCGAGCCGACCAGGGTGCGGCTGCTGAACTGGAAGACCAACTGGAGCGCCCTGTCCGGGCCCCGGTCCGAAGACATGCAGACAACCCACGAATATACCTTCGGAACCGACGTAATCCACGTCGAGACGGTGATGCAGCGTGATATTCCGGCGTCCGGCCAACCGGGTCCCTGGAAACTGCGCGGATTTCACTTCAAGCCAGCGCCCGCCCCCACGACGTCAGCACCGGCGACCAAGGGGGACGAGGCTCCGGCGACGCCGACACCGGCGGCCAGGACCGGAACCAACGAATTCGTCGAGCAGCCGACTGATTCCGACGCGCCGCCCGCGCGGCCGGCCTCCGACGCCGAGCCGACCTATTCCAAGACCCCTTCGCCAAAGGGGGCGGTCAGCAAGACGACCAGCAACTGAACCACCGGGTTCGGAATTCGCCTCGCGGCCTATAGCGCCCCCAGGGCCATTTCCAGGCCGTGCATGTCCGGCGGCGGCGGGGTCTCGAAACGCATGGCCTTGCCGGTGATGGGGTGGACGAAGCCAAGGACCGCGGCGTGCAGGGCCTGGCGGCCCAGGCCGGCCGCCTCAATGGCCTCCCTGACCTGCCGCACCGGCGCGCCGGAGCCATAGACCGGGTCACCCAGGCAGGGCGCGCCCTTCGACGCCAGGTGTACGCGGATCTGGTGGGTGCGGCCCGTGTGCAGGCGGCAGACCACCCGGGCGGCGACCGGCTTGGCCGCTGGACCGAAGGCTCGCTCCACAGAGTAGTCGGTAATGGCCTCGCGCCCGCCGGCGGTCAGCACCGCCATCTTCTTGCGGTCATGAGGCGAGCGGCCGATGCGAGTCAGGATGCGACCCTGCCGGGGCTCGGGCGCGCCGCGGGTGAGCGCAATGTAGCTCCGCTCGATGTCGTGGGTGGCGAAGAGGGCCGAAAGCCCCTGGTGGGCCTTGTCGGTCTTGGCCGCGACCATGACGCCGGAGGTGTCCTTGTCCAGCCGGTGGACGATCCCGGGCCGTGCCACGCCGCCGATGCCGGACAGCGCGCCCGCGCAGTGATGCAGCAGGGCTGAGACCAGGGTGCCGGTCTCGCTGCCGGGGCCGGGGTGGGCCGCCATCCCGGCGGGCTTGTCGATGACGATCAGGTCCGCGTCCTCATAGAGCACGGCCAGCGCGATATCTTCCGGAACGGGGATGTCGGCGGCGGGGGCGGGGATTTCGATGCGGTAGAGGCCGGGCCGCGCCTTGGCCGAACCGGAGCGCACCGGCTGTCCGCCCAGGCTGACCGCGCCGGCGTCGAGCAGCGCTTGCAGACGGGCGCGAGAGAGATCAGGGGCTCGCTCGGCCAGCACCTTGTCCAGGCGCGCGCCCGTGTCGGCCTCGGTCAGGGCGACCTCGACGGTTTGGCCGCCCTGGCCCGGCGAGGCCACGTCGGGCAGGGCGTCATCGAGCGCCAGATCTTCGGTGTCGTCGTTGTCCACGGCTGAGACCTACAGGGTCTCGCCACACACGCAACAGGCCTCGCGAGGCGGGTTGAAGTCTGGTCAGATGGCCGAAGCAGGGGAGTGCGTCGTGACGGAAGCCGAAATCCTCGACCAGGTGATCGCCGCCCGCGCTGCGCTCGACGCCACCATCAGCCAGGTCATCGGCCTGACGGTGGCGATGGTGGTGGGGGTCTACTATTTCCTCCACCGCTCGAGCCTGGGGGTGAAGATCGGGGTTTTCCTGCTCTATGCCCTGGGCTGGCTGGTCATGGCGTCGTCGGCCGGGATCGCCAGCCGCCTCCTTCTGGGCCTCTATGCCGACCTCGGCGCGCTCGCGGCTCGGGGGCCGGTGAGCGCCGCGTCCGCCAACGTGATGCAGACCATGCGCGAACCGCTGGGCGCCGTTTACATGGTCGCCACCAACATCGGCGCCAGCCTGCTGCTGGTCGGCGCTTTCGTCTTCCTGTTCTTCTGGAAGCCCCTGGCGGAGCCCGCTGCGACCAACGCGGCAGAATCAAAAACGCCGCCCCGGACGGTCCGGAGCGGCGTTTCGAAAC
>JANNVY010000448.1:0-3661 GCA_031408375.1 Pseudomonadota bacterium
GTACCAGTATGTGCTGGCCAATGGCGGCGGTACCTTCACCGTGTCGGAAACCGACCGCCGCCTGCGCGGCTCGCTGGCCACCCCGGGCATCGACCTGAACTCGGACGGCGACATCCTCGACACCGCGCGCCTCTACAACCCGAACACCACCAACACCAACCGTTTCGGCGTCACCTCTTCGCTGATCTGGGACATCAATGATGATCACCGCCTGCGCGTCGCCTACACCTATGATCACGGCAACCACCGCCAGACCGGCGAGTTCGGCTACATCGACGGCTCCGGTGATCCCGAAAACGTCTTCGGCGGCAAGGACAAGCTGGGTGGCCGCGCCGTCCTGACCTCTGACGGCCGTGACCTCCAGGGTCGTGACCGCTTCTCGGAAGCCGAGCTGAGCCAGTTCGCCATCGAATACCGCGGACTGTTCTTCGACGACCGCCTGACGGTGGCCCTGGGCGTTCGCGCGCCGCTATTCACCCGTGAGCTGAACCAGTACTGCTTCACTGCGGTCGGTTCCTCGACGGTGCGTTGCACGCAGGAGCCCATCCAGACGACCCTGCCGAACGGCAACGTCCAGTTCTTCGGCTCGGCCACCCAGTACATTTCGCCCTTCAAGGCTTCGGTCGAGTACGAAGATATCCTTCCCAACGTCGGCCTCAGCTGGCGCTTCAACGACAATAACGTGGTCTACCTGAGCTATGCCGAGGGCCTCTCGGCGCCGCGTACGGACAGCCTTTACACCGCCCAGCGTGGTCCGACCCCCGGTTCGGTGCTGCTGACCGGCGTTGATCCCGAGATCACCCAGACCTGGGACCTCGGCTATCGCTACCAGTCCGGCAACATCATCGGCACCGCCGCCATCTGGACCACCAACTATGAGAACCGCGTCGTCAATTCGTTCGACGACATCCTCGGCATCTTCGTCGACCGCAACGTCGGCTCGGTGCAGCTGTGGGGCATCGACGCCCAGGTGGGTTGGGAAGTGACCGAGCAGCTGTCGCTCTACGCCTCGGCCTCGAACATCCACTCCGAGCTCCAGGACGACATCGCGCTCGGCGCCACGGCGCTCCTGCCCACCAAGGGCAAGGAGCTGGTCGAGACCCCGGAATGGACCTTCTCGCTGCGCGCCTTCTACGACACCGAGTGGTTCTCGCTCGGCGCCCAGGGCAAGTATGTGAGTGAGCGTTGGTCGACGGACGTGAACGACGAGCAGACCCCGGAGTACACCGTGGTCGACCTCGACGCCCGCCTGAAGCTCGACAACCTCGGCTGGAACAAGTCCTACATCCAGCTGAACGTCACCAACCTGTTCGACGAGGAATACCTCGGCTCGATCTCCTCGCAGACCAACGCGCTGGCGATCGTGGACATCGATCCGATCACGGTGGGCAACCAGGGCCGAGCCGGCACTGCGCCGACCTACTCGATCAGCGCGCCGCGGACCTTCATGCTGACCCTGCGCGCCGCTTTCTAGGCAACGTCAGCATCGTGTAATGGAGGGGGCGGTCCGGCGACGGGCCGCCCCTTTTCTTTTGAGCCTTTCGCTTTCGGGATTCCGTCGATGAGCGTCACCCGCCGCGCCGCCCTCTCCCGCTCCCTGGCCATGGCCACTGGAGCGGCCGCCTTCCTGAAGGCCCGTCCGACCCGCGCGGCCGAGCCGGTCCATTTCAGCGCCGACCCCTTCAAGCTGGGCGTCGCCTGCGGCGATCCCACCGCCGACGGCCTGGTGCTGTGGACCCGCCTGGCCCCCAACCCGCTCGAACCCGACGGCGGCCTCGGCGACCAGGTCATCGAGGTGCGGTGGATGATCGCCGCTGACCCAGCCTTCAAGACGGTTGTCCGCACCGGCGCCGAGCTCGCCCACCCCGGGCGGGGCCACACCATCCACGCCGAGGTGATAGGCCTGCAACCGGACCGGCCCTACTGGTACCGCTTCGAGGCGGGCGGCGTGCGCAGCCCGACGGGCCGTGGCAAGACCCTGCCATCGCCCGGCGCGCCCAAGGACCGCTTCAAGCTGGCCTGGGCGTCGTGCCAGCACTTCGAGCAGGGGTATTTCACCGCCTATCGCGACATGGTCGCCTGGGCGCCGGACCTGATCCTGCACCTTGGCGACTACGTCTATGAGTCGAGTTACGGCCCGCAGGTTCGACGCCACCCCAACCGCGACCCCAGGACGCTTTCCGACTACCGGGTCCACCACGCGGTCTACAAGCTGGACGCAGACCTGCAGGCCGCCCACGCTTTCACGGCCTGGGCCTTCATCTGGGACGACCATGAGGTCGCCAACGATTACGCCGCCCTGGTCCCGCCCAATCCCGCCGACCTGGCCGACTTTCCGGCCCGCCGCGCCGCGGGCTACCAGGCCTGGTTCGAGCACCTGCCGCTCGGCCGCCGGTCGATGGTCCAGGGTCAGGAGGCCCGGATCTACCAGCAGCTCATCGTCGGCGATCTGGTCCAGTTCCTGCTGCTGGACACGCGTCAGTACCGCGCGCCACGCGCCTGTGTGTCGCCGGATCCGACGAAGTGGCGGTCAGGCGTCCGCAACTGCCCGGAAATGGCCGCGCCCGATCGCAGCATCCTCGGGAGTGACCAGGAGTTCTGGCTGAACACCTCGCTCACGCGCTCGACCACGCGCTGGACGACCATTGTCCAGCCGACCCTGTTCTCGAACAGCAAGTCCAAAACCCCGGACGGCGAGATGGGATCCCACCAGGACGGCTGGAGCGGCTATCCGGCCGCCCGCCAGAAGATCCTGGACCGCCTTGCCGCGCGGCCAAACCGCGACACGGTCGTCATTGGCGGCGACATGCACGCCTTCATGACCGCCGACGTGAAGGCCGATTTCGGCAAGCCGGACAGCCCGGTGGTCGCCTCGGAGTTCGTAACCACCTCGATCACGTCGCACAGCTACAACTACGATGCCTGGCGGCCATGGCTGGCCGAACCGGTCAATGCCCACATCAAGTTGATGGACGACCGGGTCAGGGGTTGGGCGGGCGCCGAAATCACCCGCCAGGCCTGGGCTGTGGACTTCCGCAGCGTGTCCTCCGTATGGACCCCAAACCCGACATTCTCGACCCACAGCCGCTGGGCGGTGGAATGGGGCAAGGCGGGGGTGCAGGCGGCCTGACGCTCACCGCTTGACCCGCCTCCTTCCGGCGCCCATTTTCGCGCGCTGTTTTGCACGGGGTTCCGCCCACGCCATGAGCCGTATCGTTCCCGCCGAATGGGCGCCGCACCGCACGATGTGGCTGGGTTGGCCCAGCCATGCGGACCTGTGGGAGGACAATCTCGGACCTGCCCAGGCCGAGGTGGCGGCCTTGGCACGCGCCCTGGCGGGACCCGGAGCGGAACGGGTGCGGCTGCTGGTCCACGGCGACGAGGCGGCCGCCGCCGCGCACGCCGCGCTGGAAGGCTCGGGCGTCGAGATCGTGCCCGGCCGCTTCGGCGACATCTGGCTGCGCGACACCGGTCCGATCTTCACGCGGGAAGAGGGCGTGGACCTCGCCGTCGCCTTCCGCTTCAACGGTTGGGGCGGCAAGTACGAGCTGCCCCACGATGACGAGGTCGGTGAACAGCTGGCCGCTCATGCCGGCGTGGCGCTGCAATCCATCGACGCAGTCATGGAGGGCGGGGCGCTGGACCACGACGGCTTCGGCAC
>JANNVY010000449.1:0-1588 GCA_031408375.1 Pseudomonadota bacterium
GGATAGCGTTTCAGTCGGGTCTCGAGCCACAGGGCGCCTTCCAGGTCGAGATAGTTGGTCGGTTCGTCGAGCAGCATCAGGTCGGGTTCGGCCAGCAGGGCGCCGGCGAGGGTCGCGCGCATGCGCCAGCCGCCGGAGAACTCGCTCATCGGCCGGTCGAGGTCGTCGTTGGAGAAGCCCAGGCCCGACAGGATCTCGGCCGCGCGGGCCGGGGCGCGGTCGGCGCCGATCATCTGCAGGTCGTGGTGCAGGTCCGCCTGGCGCTCCGGCGGGGCCAGCTCCAGCTCCTCCATCAACGCCTTGCGCCGGGTGTCGAGGTCCAGCACCGCGTCGATCAGCTTGACCGGCGAGGCGGCGACCTCCTGGTCCACCGTGGCCACGCGCCATCCGCGACTGACGCTTATCTCGCCGGCCGTCGGCGACAGCTCGCCCAGGATCAGCTTGAACAGCGTGGTCTTGCCTGCGCCGTTCCTTCCAACGAGGCCGACCTTGGCCCCAGCCGGAATCACCACCGACGCGTCATCAAAGAAGCGGCGGCCCCACGAAACGAAGGACAGGTCGTGAATCTTGAGCATGGGGAGGGGAAATTCTGGACCAGAGAGACAGGGTGCGAGGAAAGGTTGGCGCGGCGGAGAGGCGCCGCTATAAGCCCGCGACCCGAAACAACCAAACTCTGTGTGTCCCAAATGACCGAACGTACCTTCTCCATCATCAAGCCCGACGCCACCGAGCGGAACCTGACCGGCGCCGTGAACGCCGTGATCGAGGCTACCGGCCTGCGGATCGTGGCCCAGCGTCGCATCCGCATGAGCCGCGCCCAGGCCGAGGGCTTCTACGCCGTTCACGCCGAGCGCCCCTTCTTCGGCGAGCTGGTCGACTTCATGACCTCCGGCCCGGTGGTCGTGCAGGTGCTCGAAGGCGACAACGCCGTGGCCGCCTACCGTGACGTCATGGGCGCCACCAACCCCGACAACGCCGCCGACGGCACCATCCGCAAGCTCTTCGCCCGCAACGTCGGCGAGAACTCGGTGCACGGTTCGGATAGCGCCGAGAACGCCGCGCTGGAAATCGCGCAGTTCTTCACCGACGACCAGATCGTCGGCTAAGGCCGAATTCGCAGCGAATGACAAAGGGGCCGGGGCGGAAGCTCCGGCCCTTTTTTCGCATCTGCTACTTGGCCGCCGCCCAGCAGTTCCGCGTCATTTCGCGCCGCCTCCATTGGCGCTCGCCGCCTGACCTATGGCGATCTGGAAATCTGCTGCTAGGCTCGCCTCAAGAGGGAGAGACCAGCATGGTTCGCGTCGTGTCCGTAGCCTTGGCCGCCATCTGCGCGGTCGCCTGTTCGCCATCCCCGTCGGCCACCGCCGCCCCGACCAAGGCCGCGCCCGCTTCCGTCGTGACCGCCGCCGCGCCCAGCGCGGATTCTGCCCGCATCTGGGTGGTCGGGCTCTACGCCGGATACGCCGACGACCAGTTCAGCCCCTTCGCCACGCCGGAAAACTGGTTCGCGCCGGCCGTCGTCAAGGCGTTGGCCGAGGACGAGCGCCTGACGCCGGCGGGCGAGATGGGCGCCATCGACGCCGATCCG
>JANNVY010000450.1:0-4437 GCA_031408375.1 Pseudomonadota bacterium
GCCATGTTCGCCGCCACCCTGCTCACCGCCGGATCCTCCAGCGCCTCCGTGCTCGTGCTCGGCGACGGCCTGGCCGGTCAATGTTCGCTCGAAGCCCTGCGGCCCGGCGCCTCGTCAATCGGCGTGTCCGTCTGCAACCAGGCCCTCCGCGACGAGGCCCTCAGCCCGCGCGAAAGGGCCGCGACCTTCGTCAATCGCGGCGTGCTTCGCCTTCGCAGCCGAGCCTTCGACCAGGCCATCGCCGACTTCAATTCGGCGCTGCGCATCAACCCCAACCTGGGCGAAGCCCTGGTCAACCGCGGCGCCGCGCGCATCGGTCAGCAGCGCTACAGCGACGCGCTGAGCGACCTGGAACGCGGCGCGAGTCTGGGCGCCACCGAGCCGGAAAAAGCATGGTTCAATCGCGGTCTGGCCCACGAAGGCCTGGGCGACCTCCCCGCCGCCTGGCGCGCCTATTCCCAGGCCGCGGCGCTCAAGCCCGACTGGGAGGCGCCGAGGAAGGAACTGGCGCGGTTTACGGTGCGGCCGCGAGGATAGGGCCGATCCCTCGGGCCCAATGTTCTTTTCGATCTACAATTCAATGTCATCCCGGAAAGAACCCGGCCTTGAGCCGGGGGCTTATCCGGGACCTCGCGTCGGCTATATTTTTGGCGGCCCCTCAACCGAGCCATTGACCCTGTTCCACAGGTCTTCCCACCGAGGGTTCATTTCCTCGATCATCTCGATCTTCCAATCCCTGCGCCAACGCTTGATCCGTTTCTCCCGCAGGATCGCCCAGCCGGCGTCGTCGTGGCTCTCAAACCAAACAAGGCGCTTGCAGTTATATTTCTTGGTGAAGCCATCGATCACGCCCTCACGGTGGGTGGAAACCCGGCCGGCGAGGTCGGATGTAACGCCCGTGTAGAACACGCCCTTCGGGCGATTGGTCATGATGTAGACGGCAAAGGACTTGGGTTGCCACATCGGCCGCGCCCCTGCGGAGGTCCCGGATAAGCCCCCGGCTCAAGGCCGGGTTCTTTCCGGGATGACATTGATGGTGGGATGCTGTTCTATGTTTGTTCCCACGTCAACCACGACCATTCCTGTCGCACCACCCGCGCATCGTGCGCCGATGCGCACCCCTGGCCGAGGTTACAATCCACAGATCGACGATCTCTTGTTGAGAAGCGTCGATTGGACCGCATTGCCACACGCCACGGCCCGCGGCGTGGGTCTAAGAGTTAACGAATGACGCTCCCTGCCTTCGCGCCCGGTTCACCCTTCCCAGGGAATGACGCAGACGGCTCGGCCATCGCCGCGCTGCCCCACAACCTGCAGGCCGAACAGGCCCTGCTGGGGACGCTGCTGTTCGACAACGCGGCCTATGAGCGCCTGGGCGATACCCTGCAGGGACGCCACTTCTACGAACCGTTCCACTCGCGCCTGTTCGATGCCATCGAGGAGTACGTCCGCAAGGGCATGCTGGCCGAGCCGATCGTCATCATGGAGCGCTTCAAGCGCGACCCGGCGTTCGAGGAACTGGGCGGCATTCGCTACCTGGCCGACCTGGTCGATCGCGCTCCGCCCGCGGCCAACGCCCAGGACTACGGGCGGGTGGTCTATGACCTGGCGCTGCGCCGCGACCTGATCCGCATCGGCGGCGAGATCGGTCGCATCGCCCACGAGGGCGGCGACGAAGGCGAACCGATCGAGGCCAAGGAGCAGATCGAGACCGCCGAGCAGCAGCTCTACCAACTGGCCGAGAGCGGCGCGCCTTCGACCGGCTTCATCTCCTTCGCCGACGCGCTGACCGGCGCGGTGAAGATGGCGGCCGAGGCGTTTGAGCGTGACGGCGGCCTGGCGGGCCTGGCCACGGGCCTGACCGACCTCGACCGCAAGCTGGGCGGCCTCTACCCGTCCGACCTGCTGATCCTCGCCGGCCGCCCCTCGATGGGGAAGACGGCCCTGGCCACCAACATCGCCTTCAACGTGGCGCGGGACTACGCCTGGGAGCCGCAGCCGGACGGGTCGCGCAAGACCGTGCGCGGCGGGGTGGTGGCGTTCTTCTCGCTGGAAATGAGCGCCGAGCAGCTGGCCATGCGTTTGCTCGCCGACGCGTCGGGCGTCTCGTCCGACCGCCTGCGCAAGGGTGAGATCGACGCCTCGGAATTCGGCCGCGTCCGCGACGCCGCCATCCAGATCCAGGAAAGCCCGCTGCACATCGACGACACCGGCGGGCTGTCGATCGCCAAGCTGGCCGCCCGCGCGCGCCGCCTGAAGCGCCAGTCGGGGCTCGACCTGATCGTGGTCGACTACCTGCAGCTGGTCACCGCCTCCTCGGGCAACCGCAACGACAACCGGGTTCAGGAAGTCTCGATGATCACCCAGGGTCTCAAGGCCCTGGCCAAGGAACTGGGCGTCCCGGTGCTGGCCCTGTCGCAGCTGTCGCGTCAGGTCGAACAACGCGAGGACAAGCGGCCCCAGCTGTCGGACCTGCGCGAGTCCGGCTCGATCGAGCAGGACGCCGACGTGGTCATGTTCGTCTACCGCGAAAGCTACTACCTCAGCCGCACCGAACCGCGCGAGGGCAGCCCCGAACACCTGACCTGGCAGGAAGACATGGACCGGCTGAAGAACCTCGCCGAATGCATCATCGGCAAGCAGCGCCACGGTCCTATCGGCACCGTGAAGATGTCGTTCGACGCGGATACGACGCGGTTCGGGAACCTGGCGAAGGATGGGCGGTACGAGGGGTATTGAGGGCAGCCATGAAACCTCGCATCACCTTGAACATGACCGCGGCTGGTGAGTTGGAAATCTGGTTGAATGAATCGGGTCGCGACCAGTTGGTCCACGAACTTCAGAGCCTCAGCCAGAAAAACGATCACTTCCACCTCGGGCCTGAAGAACTTGGCGAAGTTGAAGTTTCGTCGATCGCCTATCGGGATACCGACCAACTGATCGAATGGGCTAAGGTCCTGTTCAGGCCAGACGTTTGGGACAGGGAGTATTTTCCGCACGTGTTCGGCGTCGATCCGGAGACATAGAGGCCTCGCGACTGATCACGCCGACTGCATCCTTCTTCTTCGTCATCCTCGGGCGCAGGGAGCGAAGCGACCGAAGACCCGGGGATCCAGACCCGCGACCTCCTCAGCCGTTCGTGTCACCCAGCTTCGATCGCAGCGCTGCTGGATCCCAGGGTCTGCGCGGCCTGCGGCCGCTCCGCCCTAGGATGACGGCGGGGTTGGGATGGGGGCCGTCGAAACCCGCTCGCTGACCTGCAGCACGGGCTTGATCTTGGTGAAGTTGACGATGTCGCCCATGACCTCGGCCGCGCGCGGGCCGGTCACCGAAGCCTGCATCGCCTCGGGGCTTTCGAAAGACAGGTGGGCCATGGTCACGAAGGGCGCGGGGCCGCCGTCTCCGGACGCGACGCCCTTGAGCACGAGCACGCCCAAGAGGCCGGTCGGCCCGAAGGCTTCCTTGACCAGCGGGATGTGGGTCTCGTCGTAGTAGGCGTGGTCGAAGGTCTTGGTCTTGGAGGTCGGGTAGAGGACGCTCAGGATGGTCATGGTGTTCTCCGGCCCGGGACGAACACCGTCGGGCGGCGCCTAGTGCACGGAAAAGGGCCGCGAAGTCGAGCGGCCAGTTGACCCAGCCCCCGAACGCGCGCCTTGCAAGGGATGGCGACCGAAACCGTTCACATCGTGCAGGCCTATGTCGCGGGACGCGGCAAGGGGCTGAAGGCCGAGCAGCAGGTGGGCTGCAAGACGCCGGAGGAGGCTCGCCGCAAGGCCGAGCGGCTGGCCCCCCTGCGCGTCGGCGTGGTGGCCTTCTCCGTCACCGCCGACACCGAGATGGGCGACTACGACGAGAACCCCACCATCCTGTTCAAGGCCGGTCGCCTGCCGCCCCCATTCGACGAGGACTGAACGACCGCGAGATCAGGACGCCCACGGCCACGTTTGTCGCAACCGACGGCAGCCTCTACAAGGAGCGGCGGGCGGTTGGCGTTCGCATGAACGAAATTCAACACCATGGCTGCAGACGAAACTCCCGGCAGCGTTGAATCCCTGCTCGAAACCCCCGACCTCGCTCATGCGCTGGCAAGCGAAAGCTTCAAGCAGTTCCTCGACCAGCTGCCCATCGCGACCGCCGTGTCGAAGCTGGGCGCGTTCGAAAAGGTCGTCTACGCGAACCACGAGTTCGAGCGGCTGGTCGGCCAGGGCCACGCAGAGATCGTCGGTGCAACCTGGAGCCGCCTGCCCGGCGAATCCGCAGACGCCGCAACGGCGCGCGCCCTTTCGGAGTCGATCTACGACGAGGGTGACTACCTCGGTACGTTCGTAATCCCCCGCGACGGGGCCGAGATCTCCGTCGACGCCTGGTCCAGCGTCATCGAGGACGACGACGCCACACCCGTGTTTCGCCTTGTTGCCCTGGTCGAGGTCGCACCGC
>JANNVY010000451.1:0-5704 GCA_031408375.1 Pseudomonadota bacterium
CGAGGGCCCGGTGCAGCGCACTTGCGCCGCCGCCGACCGCACCGGCCACGCCATCCTGCACACCCTCTACGGCCAGTCCGTGAAGGAGAAAGTCGACTTCTTCATCGAGTATTTCGCGCTCGACCTGATCATGGAGGACGGAGTCTGCAAGGGGGTCACGGCCTGGAAGCTCGACGACGGCACGCTGCACCGCTTCAACGCCCAGCTCTGCATCCTTGCCACCGGCGGCTACGGCCGCGCCTACTTCTCGGCGACGTCAGCCCACACCTGCACCGGTGACGGCAACGCCATGGTGCTGCGCGCCGGCCTGCCGCTGCAGGACATGGAATTCGTCCAGTTCCATCCCACCGGAATCTTCGGCGCCGGGGTGCTGATCACCGAGGGCGTGCGCGGCGAGGGCGGCTACCTGACCAATTCGGAAGGCGAGCGCTTCATGGAGCGCTACGCGCCGTCGGCCAAGGACCTGGCCAGCCGCGACGTGGTCTCGCGCTCCATGACCATCGAGATTCGTGAAGGCCGGGGCGTGGGTCCCAACAAGGACCACATCTATCTGCACCTCGACCACCTCGACCCCGCCGTTATCCACCAGCGCCTTCCCGGCATTTCCGAAAGCGCCAAGGTCTTCGCCGGGGTGGACGTCACCCAGCAGCCGATCCCGGTGCTGCCGACCGTGCACTACAACATGGGCGGCATTCCCACGAACGTTCACGGCGAGGTCGTCACCCGCGACGGCAAGAACCCCGACGCCGTGGTGCCGGGACTGATGGCCGTGGGCGAAGCCGCCTGCGTCAGCGTCCACGGCGCCAATCGCCTTGGCTCGAACTCGCTGATCGACCTGGTGGTGTTCGGCCGCGCGGCGGGCTTGCGGGCCGCCCAGGTGGTCGAGCGCGACGCCCTGGTCCGCGACATCCCCAAGGCCGCCACCGAGAGCCACCTCCACCGCTTCGACCGCTTCCGCAACGCCAACGGCTCGACGCCGACCGCCGAGTTGCGGCTGGCCATGCAGAAGGCCATGCAGGCCGACGCTGCGGTGTTCCGCACCGGCGAGACGCTGGAGAACGGGGTCAAGGAGATCGCCAAGATCTGGAAGGCGGGCAAGGACATCAAGGTCACCGACCGCGGCATGATCTGGAACACCGACCTGGTCGAGACCCTGGAATACGACAACCTGATCGGCCAGGCGGCGGTGACCATCGGCGGGGCGCTGAACCGCACCGAGAGCCGAGGCGGCCACGCACGCGAGGACTACCCCGATCGCGATGACAAGGCGTGGATGAAGCACACCCTGGCCTGGTTCGACGACCGGACCGGCAAGGCGCGCTACGACGACCGCCCGGTGCACAGTTTCACCCTGACCAAGGACGTCGACTACATCAAACCCAAGCCGCGAGTGTACTGACCATGCTGAGCGGCGGATGCCTTTGCGGCAATGTCAGATACGAGACAGACGACGCGCCCCGCATCAGCGTGGTGTGTCACTGCGAGACCTGCCGCCACACCCACGGCGCGCCCATGGTCGGCTGGTTCACGGTGCCGGCCGCGGGGCTGCGCCTGACCAGCGGCAAGCCGGACGTCTACCGCTCCAGCGACCGCGCCCAGCGCCAGTTCTGCAACGTCTGCGGCACCTCGATGTTCTACGTCGCCGACGACCGGCCCGGAGAGATCGACGTCGCCACCGGCACCCTAGATGATCCGTCCGTCGCGCCGCCGGTCAAGCACATCTGGGGCGAGCAGAAGCTGGACTGGCTCAAGCTGGCCGACGGCTTGCCGGTGTATGCCCGGTCGAGCGTCGGCCCTGACGCCGCCCTGCTGTCGGAGATCGGATGATGCGCCGCGCCGGACGCGTTCCCGACGGAAATCTCACATGCGGTGCACGGGAAACAGCGCGCGTCCTGCAAGGTGCTGGTGGAACTGGATATGGTCGGCGTCCTGCGCCGGCGATTTCCTCTGAGTTCCGCACAAGGATCGCCTGATGGCTCGCTCGGCAACCCCCAGGATCCCGCCCCCCGCCGCGCCGGAAGCCGCACCCGCGCCCGCCTGGGTCGCCGGCGGACAGCCGATCCGCACGCCGTCGCGGTCCATGGGGCTGAAGCTGTTGCTGGTCTGCGCCCTGGCCCTGGTCATGGCCATCCCGGCCCTGTTCGTCTTCGCCCTGCTGTCGGATCGCACCCAACGGGCCGGCGAAGTGGCCGAGGAGATCGGCGGCGTCCTGGGCGGGCCCCAGACCTTCCTTGGCCCGGTGCTGGCCGTGCCTTACAACGCGCCCCAGATCATCCCGGCTTCCGATGACGGCCGCACGCCCGCCCGCACGACCACGGTAAGCGGCGTCTGGTACATCTTCCCGGTCACTGGCGCCGCCGACGTCTCGACGCGCAGCGAGGTCCGTCGCCGGGCCCTGTTCAAGGTGCCGGTCTACAAGTCCGAGGTGAAGTTCACCGGACGCTTCGAAATTCCCGCCGCCGGCGAGGTCGGGCCTGAGGGCGCGACCCTGAACTGGGCCGGCGCCGAACTGATCGTCGGCGCTTCCGATCCGCGCGGCGCCATGGCCGACGTGCAGCTGAGCCTGAACGGCCAGGCAACCGCCGCGGCGCCCGCCGCGCTGCTGCCGTCCCTGGAACTGCGCCAGTCCGAAGAGTCCGCAAGGCCCCGCCGCGACCTGCAGCGCCAGAACCACATGCGCTTGTTCGGCACGGCCGCGGGCGCGGCGGCCAGGCCCGGCGCGGTGTTCACCGCCGGCGGCGTGCTCAAGTTCACCGGCGCCAGCCGCATCGGCGTCTTGCCCTTCGCCAAGACCTCCACCATCGTCATCGGCGGCGACTGGCGCAGCCCCTCCTTCGACGGCGGCTTCCTGCCCATAGACCGCCGCATTGCCGGGTCCGCCGATGGCGCGCCGCAAGCGTCCGATGGAGGCGCCGCCAGGGGCTTCTCCGCGCGCTGGTCGATCCCCTTCGTGGCCCGCGGCGTTCCGGCCCAGGGCGACGCGTCCAGCCTGGCCAACCTGGGGCCAGGCGAGGTGGGCGTCTCCTTCGTCGAGCCCGCCAATCCCTACCAGTCGGTCAGCCGCTCGCTGAAGTACGCGCCCATGTTCCTGGGCCTGGTGTTCCTGGCCTACTTCCTGTTTGAGATCACCGCCCGCAAGCGGGTGCATCCGGCCCAGTACATCCTCATCGGCCTGGCCCAGATCATCTTCTACCTGCTGCTGCTGTCGGTGGCCGAGCACGTCGGCTTCGACATGGGTTTCATGGTCGCTGCCGGGGCCACCGTTATCCTGATTTCGGCCTACGCGGGCTGGGTGTTCGAGAGCCGTGCACAGGGCTTGCGGGCGCTGGGCGCCTTCACCGTGGTCTATGGCCTGATCTATGTGCTGATGCGGCTCGAGGACTACGCCCTGCTCGTGGGCGCGGTCGCCTCCTTCGCGGCCATCGCCCTGGTCATGTACTTTACCCGCCGCATCGATTGGTACGGCAACACCCAACCCGACACCGGGAACCCCGCCTGATGGTTCAGCTGACGCTTCCGAAGAACTCCACGGTCACCAAGGGCAGGCGCTGGTCGGCGCCCGCCGGCGGCGCGGTCAAGTCGCTGAAGACCTTCCGCATCTACCGCTACGACCCGGAAGCCGGGGCCAATCCGCGCTGGGACGAGTACGAGGTCGACACCACCCAGTTCGGGCCGATGGTCCTGGACGCGCTCATCTACATCAAGAACACGATCGACCCGACGCTCAGCTTTCGTCGGTCGTGCCGGGAGGGGATCTGCGGCTCGTGCGCCATGAACGTCGGCGGCCGCAATACCCTGGCCTGCACCAAGGGCTGGCAGGAATACGGCAAGGGATCGATTACCATTTCGCCCCTGCCGCACATGCCGGTGGTCAAGGACCTGATCCCCGACCTGACCCTGTTCTACGCCCAGTACGATTCCATCGAGCCGTGGCTGAAGACCTCGACGCCCGAGCCTGACAAGGAATGGCTGCAGACGCCGGTCCAGCGCGAGAAGCTGGACGGTCTTTATGAGTGCATCCTGTGCGCCTGCTGCTCGACCTCGTGCCCCAGCTATTGGTGGAACCCGGAGAAGTACCTCGGCCCCGCGGCCCTGCTCCAGTCCTACCGCTGGCTGGCCGACAGCCGCGACGAAGCCACCGGCGAGCGGCTCGACAACGTCGAGGATCCGTTCAAGCTCTACCGCTGCCACACCATCATGAACTGCGCCCAGGTCTGCCCCAAGGGCCTGAACCCGGCCAAGGCCATCGCGGAAACGAAGAAGATGCTGGCCGAGCGGGCAGGCTGAGCGGTCCATGCATCGGGCTACGGGACTGGTATCGGCGGCGGCGCCGTCGCGGTAGGCTTCCCCGAAATGGGGACCCTATGCGCAAATTCCTCCCGGCGCTCGCCGGCCTCGTGGCCCTGTCTCTGCCCTTCCCGACCCTGGCTCAGGCCGTGGCCAGCTCGCCACCACCCCCGCTGGCCGCCCAACGACCGCCCTGCTCGGGACCGAAGTTCAAGCAGCTCGACTTCTGGGTCGGCGAATGGGACCTTGAGTTCGACCAGGCCGATGGAACGGTCGGGCGCGCCTCGAACCGCATCACCCGCGATGAATTCGGCCTCTGCGCCGTGGTTGAGCACTTCGTCCAGCCGGGCGGCGGTCCGGGCGGCGGCGACTACGTTGGCTCGTCATTCTCGACCTACGACCGCCAGCTGGGCATGTGGCGCCAGATGTGGGTCGACAACGGCGGCGGGCTGTTCGTGCTCACCGGCGGGCCGGTCGAGGGCCAGCCTTACATCTTCGAGCTGGTCACCACCGAACCCCGGGGCGACGACGCCCACGCGCCGGCCCTGGCGCGCATGATCTGGGAACAGGTCACGCCCGACAGCCTGGTCTGGCGCTGGCAGAAGGGCAACGCGGACGGGACCTGGAGCGACAGTTGGGTGCTGCGCTACAAACGCCGGAAATAGCCGCGATCGCCGCCGGGAATTGACGCCGTTTGCACGCACGCTAGGAACGGGTCTCGACTGACATTCCCGGACTCGCGCGCTTTGCCCAAGATCACCTATATTGAACACGACGGAACCGAGCACGTCGTGGACGTGAAAACCGGCCTGTCGGTGATGGAAGGCGCGGTGCGCAACAACATCCCCGGCATCGACGCCGACTGCGGCGGCGCCTGCGCCTGCGCCACCTGCCACGTCTATGTGGACGCCGCCTGGCAATCCAAGACCGGCAGCAAGTCGGCCATGGAAGAGTCCATGCTGGACTTCGCCGAGAACGTCGAAGCCAACAGCCGGCTGTCCTGCCAGATCAAGGTCACCGACGAGCTGGACGGCCTGGTGGTTCGCCTCCCCGAGAGCCAGCACTAGGGCCGATTCCCCCTCCAGATGCTCCCCTCCTGGGGGGCTGGCGGCGAAGCCGCCTGAGGGGGACTTTGACTCTTGTTTGCGGGCGAGGGCGTCGCCTACGGCGATCCCCCTCCGTCTCGTCGCTGCGCGCCGACCCACCTCCCCCACATCGGCCTGCGGCCTGGGGAAGGATCGGGATGAGCGGGGCGCGCGAGCGCCTACCCAACCATCACCTGCTTGGCGTTGCGGGTCATGACCGCTTCGGCCTGCTTCATGATGTTGGCCACCATTTCCGCGCAGGTCGGGATGTCGTGGATCAGGCCCTGGCTCTGGCCCACGGTCCACAGGCCGTCATCGACATTGCCGCTGGC
>JANNVY010000452.1:0-4912 GCA_031408375.1 Pseudomonadota bacterium
ATGAATTTCGAGCACATGCCCGAATTGCATTGGATTACCGGCTATCCGCTGGCGCTCGCCCTGATGCTCATTTCCGCCGTCGCCCCGTTGGTCTGGTTCAAGCGCAAGGGCTGGTTCTAGGCGCTGTCCGTGTCTACCGAGCCCCTCAGGGCGGCGCGTACGACCTCGGGCTTTTCCATCGGGAAAAAGTGCCCGCCGTCGATCTTCTCGATTGTGGCTCCGGGATAACGCCGCTCGAACCCGGCGATGTCCTTGACCCGGCAGGTCGACCCGCGCGTCCCGCGCAATATGCGCACTCGCCCGTCGAACTTGCGTAGCGCCGCATAGGGGTCGTGGGCATGCGTGGTGTAGTTCACCGCTTCCCAACCCGGAGGACAGGCCAATGCAATCGTGCCGTCCAACTGGTCGATGAAGCCGTCAGCCAGGTAGTCCCTGAGCATGGCGTCGGGCCAAGTCTTGAAGGCGCCACGTCCCTGGTAGGCCTTGAACGCTTCCGGCCGGCTGTCAAAGACTGACCGCCGCCGCGCGGCGGCCACCGCGATCGGCGCACGCTGGGCGGCCATGGTCGTAGCGAAGGGCAGGTGGGCCATGGCGACGCCGATCGGCCCCAGCATCACCGGATCGAAAAGCACCAGATCGCGGACGCGGCGCGGCGCCTTCGCCGCCGCCAGCAAGGAGACTGTCCCGCCCATGGAATGGCCCGCCAGGGTCACCGGCGGCCCGTCCAGCGCGTCCAGCAGGGCGTTGATGTCATCGCGCAGGTCACGCCAGGATCGGCGCCCCTCGGCCTTCAGCGGCAACCGGGTGCGCCCATGTCCGCGCAGGTCCGGCGCCAGGATGCGCAGGTCCCCGGCCAGCGGCCGCAGGATGGTGCGGTAGGTTCGGGCGTTGAACCCGTTGGCGTGGACGAAGACGATATCCACCGGCCGCTTCGGATCGCCGAAGTCCAGCACGGCCATGCCGCCCGCGCCGTCGCGGGTCTGGATCGAAATCATCCGTTGGCGCGGCGAGGTCTGACGAGGTCCGGTCATCGCCGTCACCTAGCCATTGGCGGGGCGCTTCGCCAGATGCCGCTAGGTCAGTTCCGCGTAGGTCAGGATGGCGCCGTCCAGGAGCGCACCGTCGAGATCGGCTTCCAACAGCCGCGCCCGGGTGAGGTCGGCGACAGTGAGGTCTGCCTGGCGCAGGTTGGCCCGGGTCAGGTCCGTGCGCGCCATGCGGTCGTCACCAACCATCAGAGGCCCCAGCCGGGCGCCCTGGAGGTTTGCCCGAACCAACTGGGCGCCGGACATTCGCGCGCCGCGCAGGTCAGCGCCCGAGAGGTCGGCGGTTCGGAAATCGGCCCCGGTCAAGTCGGCTCCCTGCAAGTGGACACCGCGCAGGTCCATGCCGAAGAAGATCGCGCCGGCGGCGTTCACGGCGGTGAGGCGGCGGCTTGCCAGCACCTTGAGCGAACGGAAATCCGCGCCCGCCAGCTTCTGCGCCTCGCCTTTGAGACCGTCGCTCTCGACCCAGCGTTCATGCTCGGCGACCAGCATGTGGAGCGGCTGGTCGTCGATGTAGAAGATCGGCGGAGGGGCTGCGATCGTCTCAGCGGCGGCCCCTTCGTCCAGGCCGGCGTCGCAAAGGTTGGCGCCCGTCACCATCGCCCGCTTCAGCGACGCGCCGGACAGGTCGGCATTGTTCATCTGCGCGCCCGACAGGTTCGCACCGTCGAGCCGCGCTCCGCACATGCGCGTGCCGGTCAGGATGGCGCGCGACAGATCGGCGTCGCGCATGTCCGCCGGCACGCCCGCGCGGTTCGAGATCTGAAGGTTTGTCATGTTGGCGTCGGCGACCACCGCGTAGCCCAGGTCCGCCGGGTCAGCCTCGTGGTCCAGCAGCTTGAAGCCTGATGACACGTCCTGAAGCGCAATCCTGCCCGGCCGCATGTCGGCGGCAGTCAGGTCTGCTCCGGAGAGATTGGTTCCCCGCAGGCAGGCGCCCCGCAGGTCGGCCTGGACCATGACGGCGCCACGCAAATCGGCATTGCGCAGGTCGGCGGCGTAGAGGACGACCTGCTCCAGGCGGGCTCCGGCCAGAAGGGCGCCGCACAGTCGCGCGCCCGTCATTTCCGCCTGGGAGAGGTCAACCAGTTCCAGGTCGGCGTTGGCCAGGTCCGCGTAGGCCAGGTTGGCTCGCTTGCCTCCGCTTTGGCCGGCCAGAAATCGGGCGTGCGACTCGATGACGCCACGCAGGGTGGCGGCGTCGATGGGGCGGATGAGTTTCGCGGCTGCGCTGGTCACGCGCCGAGTGTGCGCCAAAGCCGTTTAAGGAAGCGTTTGAGGCCTAGGCGCCCTTGCACGCCTCGCAGCGCCCGTGAGCCTCGATCGTCAGGCGCTGCACTTCGTAGCCGGCGCCGTCGGCCGAGGCGATGAAGGCCGCCGAGCCGGCAGGCTCGACCTCGCGGGTCGCGCCACAGCAATCGCAAATCAGGAACGCCGCCGCATGCGGGTTGTCGCCCAGGCGACAGGCGACGAAGGCGTTCAGGCTTTCGATTCGGTGGGCGAACCCCTGCTTTTCAAGGAATTCCAGCGCCCGGTAGACGGTCGGCGGCTTGGCCGCCACGCCCCCGGCGCCAAAAGTTCCGATCAGGTCGTAGGCTTTTACCGGTCCCGGCGCAGTCAGCAGCAGTTCAAGCACCCGCCGTCGCGGCGCGGTCAGGCGCTGGCCGTCGCTGCCACAGCGCGCTTCGGCGTCCGCCAGGGCGTGACCCAGGGCGTGCCCAGTGAGGCCAAGGCCCCCCGCGTGCTCGTGATCGCAATGGTCGGTCATCCTCTCCTAGGTAAGGCTCCCACTCCGGTTCGTCACCCCCGCGGGTCGGGCGCGGGGCGAGATTTGCCATTGCGAATTCGCGTGCGGCGCTGCGTCGTTTGCGGTGTGGCCCTGCATGGGATAGAAGCCGCCCCTCATTTCCAGCACTCCCTCAGGGCCCTTACTTTCCATGGCGAATTCGCAGACCCCCGCCGCTGGCGCCGAACTGTCCGGCAACGTGATGTTCTACAACAAGCCCGAGCCGCTGAACCCGCAGGTTCACGGCGCGCTTGGCGTGAACTTCACCGACCGTCCCTTCAGCTTCGTGACCAAGACCCACGTGGTGCCGATCACGGTCACCGAATTCGCCCCCTGCTCGCTGAGCTATCCGGTGGTGTTCGTCGGCGAGAACAAGACGCCGCTCTGCGTCATGGGCCTGCGCGACGGTGAGAACCTGTTCGTCTCCGAAGACGGCGTGTTCCGCCCAGACGTCTACATCCCGGCCTTCGTGCGCCGCTATCCGTTCGTGTTCGCCGCCGACGACAAGGGCGAGCGTTTCGTGCTCTGCGTCGACCGTTCGGCCTCGTTCATCTCCGAAAACGCCGAGATCCCGTTCTTCGAGGACGGCCAGCCCTCGCAGTACACCCAGAACGCCATGCAGTTCTGCAACGACTTCGAAACTGAGCGCCGCCGCACCGAGCAGTTCGTCCAGATGCTGATCGACCTGGACCTGTTCGAGGTCAAGGAAGCCACCTTCACCCCGCCGAACCCGGACGGCACCGCCGGCGCCCCGCAAAAGCTCGCCGACTACTACGGCGTCTCCGAAGCCAAGCTTCGCGCCCTGCCGAACGACAAGTTCCTTGAGCTGCGCGACAACGGCGCCCTGGCCCAGATCTACGCCCACATCCATTCGCTGATGGGCTGGGACAAGCTGGTGGCCGTGGCCCTTAACCGGGCGGTCCAGCAGACCACCGCCGTCAACTGACCATTAGTCGCGCCCGACCACCGAGCGCGTCAGACACGAAAACACCAGCCGACCTGCTTCATCGAGCAGGTCGTGCTGGGCGATGACCACGCCGCGGTTCTCGCCGACGGGATCCAGCCCCATCACGGTCATGCGTCCGCGCAGCAGCTCGCCCACGGGCGGGTTGCGCACCCAGCGCAGGGCGTCGACCGCCAGTCGCTTGCCGGCCGGCTTGTCTCGCGACGCGTCCATCTCGAGCCGCGACCAGATGGAATAGACCATGGCGTCCGGCGCCCCGTCGTCGGGGTTCCAGTCCGGCGCGAAGAGGCCGCAGAAGGTCTCCACCGCGCGTCGATCCAGCATGATCACCCCCAGCGGGATCACTGTGCCGACTGTCAGATCATCGAAACTACCGGTCATCGCGGCCCTCCGGGTTGTGACTGGTGAAAGCTTAGCTGGATTCGCTGCCGGTTCCCGCATCGCGCGCCGGGCGCTATAGGCCTGCAGTCTGGGCATCCCCGAGGTGAGCGTGCTTCTTCGTCTGATCCTGGTCTTGATGGCGGCCACAAGCCTTTGGGCGAGCCCCGCGCTGGCCGCGCCATACCGGTCCGAACGGGTCCAGCTTGACCTCGTCGCCCAGGACCGCGCTGCCGTGCCCGGCCGCGAGACGGTGATGGCGCTCCACGTCAGGCTTTCGCCCGGCTGGCACACCTATTGGCGCAACTCCGGCGACGCCGGCCTGCCGCCCGAGTTCACCTGGACCCTGCCGCAAGGCTGGTCCGCAGGAGAGACGGTCTGGCCTGCGCCGGGCCGTATGCCCGAGGGCGGCGGAACCCTTATGACCTACGGTTGGGAGGGCGAGGTCTGGTTGCCGGTCCGACTCAAGGTCCCCGCCGGCGCGAGGCCGGGCCAGACGGTCGAGGTCGCTGCGCGCGTTACCATCCTGGTCTGCGCCGACATCTGCGTGCCCGAGACCGCCAGCCTGAAAACCAGCCTGCTGATCGCCGATGGAGCCACCCCCAACGGCGCGGCGGGGCAGGCGGTGGCGCGCACCGTGGCCGAGGCCCCCCGCCCCGATCCGACAATCTCTGCCGTTGCGGCGCTTGCGGACGGCGAGCTCCGCCTGGCCTTCACAGGCGGCCCCCTGAAGGGCGC